>JAHJML010000165.1 GCA_018821365.1 Actinomycetota bacterium
CTCAAGGGACGACACCGTTGTTGGCGTCCGGCCTCCAAGGCCAACCACCGGGGACGCGGTCTCATGTCAGTCCTCGAGGGACAAGCGGCCGAAGCGTTCCCCGGTGGAGGCCTCTGTCATGGAAGGTAGACCCATCAGCGATCTCAACGGCAAGGTGGCCGTCATCACCGGAGCCACCTCCGGGATCGGCGCGGCCACGGCCCGGGCACTGGCCGACGAGGGAGTCTCGGTGGTCCTCGGCGGCCGGCGACAGGAACGGCTCGACGGACTGGTGGCCGAGATCGGCGCCACGTCCGTCGGGGTGGCGATGGACGTTCGCGATCCACAGGGATCACACCAACTGGTAGCCACGGCTCTCGATCGATTCGGGGGCTTCGATGCTCTCGTAGCCAACGCAGGGATCGGCGCCTACGGGGGCATCATGGATCTCAGCGACGAGCAACTCCGGGACATGATGGACACCAACGTCGCCGGGACGGTGTGGCCGATCCGCGCGTCGGTTCCCCACTTCCTGCAGCGCGGCGGCGGCGACATCGTGATCGTGGCCTCGGTGGCCGGATTGCGCGGCGCCGGAGACGAGGCGGTCTATGCCGCTACCAAGTTCGCCCAGGTGGGGCTTGCGGGAGGTCTCGACCGGGAACTCCGGGCGAAGGGCATCCGGGTTTCGACGATCTGCCCGGGCGGGGTCGCCACCGAGTTCGCCATGGGAGCCGGACGCTTCCCGGACATGCCGGGATTGGCCGAGATGCTGCGGCCGGAGGATGTGGCGGCCGCAGTCCTGACGGTGTTGAGGCAGCCCCCGAGCATGCGCACGCTGGTGTGGTCGATGCGCAGCATCCACGAGTCCGATTGATGATCCCGAGCAGCGGGGTGGTGGTCACCCAATCCGTGGGAGATGCCTCCATCGAGATCGATCTCGAGGCGGGATGCCGACTCGCTTCCCTCGAGGTCGGCGGGCGGCAACTCCTGGTGACCTCGGCCCCCAGCCCGGTCGACTGGGGGTGCTATCCGATGGCCCCGTATGCGGGCCGCGTCAGGGACGGCCGCTTCTCCTTCCGGGGAGAGAGCCATGATCTGCCGCGAGCCCTCGGCGAGCACGCCCTCCACGGGTCGGTGTTCCTCCGGCGCTGGGAGATCGAGAGCGACTCCGTGTTCGTCACCGAGTTGGGCGATGGGTGGCCCTTCCCGGGCAGGGCGCGCCAGGAGATACGGCTGAGCGCCGATCGGGTGGACCTCCGACTCGAGGTGCACTCCACGATGGGCGCCATGCCTGCCTCGTGCGGCTGGCACCCCTGGTTCCGCCGCACCGTGGAAGGCGTGGCGGCCGTGCTCGACATCCACGCCGGATTCATGTACCAACGGGACGATGCGGGAATCACCACCCGGCAGCGCCGGCCGGTGGCGCCGGGGCCCCTGGACGATTGCCTCGGCGGCATGCTCCGGAACCCGGCGATCATCTGGCCGGATCTGCTCCGTCTCGAACTGGAGTCGTCATGTGAGGTCTGGGTGGTGTACACGGAACGAGACCACGCCCTGTGCGTCGAACCCCAGAGCGCTCCCCCCGACGCGCTCAACCGCGATCCCTTCCTGGTCGAACCGGGCAGGCCGCTGGTGGCGGAGTTCACGATGAGATGGCTCCAGGGGGGAATCCCCGCCCCATGAGCCTCGGCCGGTCCCGGGACTGAGGCGCCCCCCGTGACCGGGGCGCCTTCCTAAGCGTTCATCTCGGTCATGCGCGCCCGCACATCCCTGATGCGTTCGAGGGTGGCAACATCGGCGTCGATCGGGTCGAGGAGCATCCCCCGCCGGGTGTCCCAGCGCCGGGCGATCACGTCGGACGGGTCGCCGGAGAGCAGGGCGGCCGCCTGGGCGGCGGCCCCCAGCGCCACCAGTTCGGTCGCTTCGGGGATCTGGATGGGACGGCCCGACATCGCACGCACCACCCGGCGCCAGGTCGCCCCCTGGGCACCGCCTCCGATGAGCACGATCGGGGCCTCCGGGTCGATGCCGGAGCTGAGATCGTCGATGACATCGAGGGCTTCGAGCAGCGACAACACGGCGCCCTGATAGGCCGCCAGCAGGATCTCTCCGGGCTCCGTCGCATGGCGCAATCCCGTGATCGAAGCCGCCGCATTCGGCAGATTGGGGGTGCGCTCGCCATCGAGGTACGGCAGCACGACCACCTCGGTGTGCTCGGCGGCGGTCTCCCGATCGAGACCGAGCCAGCCGGCGATGCGATCGACGGCGAGGGTGCAATTCAAGGTGGCCGCCAGCGGGAGGAACTTCCCGGTTGCGTCGGCGAACCCGGCCACGCTCCCGGTAGCGTCCACGGTGCGGGTCCGGGAGCTCATGTAGGCGGTGCCGGAGGTTCCGAGGCTGATGACCGGGACCCCGGGAAGGAGTCCCAACCCGACCGCTGCTCCTGCATTGTCACCCGTGCCCGGACCGACCGGGATGCCGGCCCGCAATCCCAGGTACTCGGCCGCCGGGGCCGTCACCTCACCGGCGGGTTCACCCGGCCCGAGCACA
>JAHJML010000288.1 GCA_018821365.1 Actinomycetota bacterium
GCCGGTCCGAAGCCATTGCCGCGTCGACCGGTCGATCGCTCAAACCGTCACCTGTCCATCAAGCGAGTCAGTAGCCGCGCAAGAAACCGCTCCCGAACGACTGGCTCCAGTTCCTCCGAGGCCACTTCGACAACCAGGCGGAACAGCGAGCTGATGCTGTAGGAACGTCCTAGCCGGTCCATCGCATCGGGGTCATCGAGTACCTGGGAGACGCGCTCCTCGAGTTGCTGGCGCTGTGGCCGCCGAAGCTCGGTGGCGGCTTCAGATACCACCGAGCGAATGGCTTCGATCTCCCGCTCCGCGCGTCGGGCCTTCCGCACCCTCGCTTTCTGGCCGTACAACTCCGACCGGGCGCGACCGGTGATCTTCCTGACCTGCCTGTGTACAACCGATTGGAGTTCGACGAAAGCGGGGTGGGTTTCCCGCAGGGTGCGACGGTCGATATTCATTGCGTCCTCAAGGCCATCTGATACCCACACCTCGCCTGAGACCCACTTCTGGAAGAGAGCATTGTGCTGACGGGGATAGCCAAGGAATCCTGGGTCCCAGCCCCCAACAGCTGCTTCTCTGATCCTCACCAAGACGCCATTGAGCTCTTTCGGCCTGAGGGTGCCATGCTCCGCGTAGAAGTAGCCGGCGACATCAATGTGATCTCCCGTGTGTTCGAACACCTCGACCAGCGATTCCGCAGGAGCCCCGCTGAACACAACGGGCTTGCGTAGATCGACGCCGTCGTAGTCGACTCGAAAGCCCAGATTGGCTGCTCTCCTGAAGAAGGGTTCGAGGCGATCAGAGTGACGCTTGGAGCGGACAACCGAATCGTGATATCGGACTGGCACATTCTGAGCGATCTGCAGCATGGTCTCCGAGTAGGCATCCAACTCATCCCAACTTGCCAGGTCCGGATCGGCCAGGAGCCTTGCGACGGACTCGGGCGATAGTCCGTAGAGCGACCGGTTGACGTCGTGCCCCACCTGGCCCTTGACCCCCGCGAGGATCTCCGCAGCTCGTCCCTTGATCCCCATCAGGTATAGGCGTGTGAAGTGAGCGTCAGCGTCGATCTCAGTGATCGTGCCTCTGTAGTCGGCCTTCGTCACATCGGCCGAGTCCTCCCGGAGACGCTGCGCCCGATCGAGCGTCATCACACGGAAATCGATCTCGACCTTCATCAAATCGGTGCTACCAGGTTGGGTCGAGTGGACCTCAAGCACCTCACAGATCTCGTTCGCAGCGATCAGCCCTATACCGATCCTTCCGATAATCTTGCGACCCGACGGCGTCGTGTCTGCTGCGAGGCGTTTGGTGGAAGAAGCCACTCGGTCGAAGTGCTGGCGGAACTGCTCCGCAGTGAACCCAAGACCATCGTCCTCGATGATGATCCGATCAGCATCAGGTTTCACAAAGACATCAACCTGCGACGCATCCGCGTCGTAGGCGTTGTTGATCAGCTCCTTCAGACACGCGGCAGGGTTCTCGTACAAGCCAGAGCTGAGGTAGTCGACGATCGTCGAGGCGACTCGGATCTCGCCTTCGAAAGCTGAGGTCACCTTCCACTCCTCCCCGCTCGTTACATCAGCCTACGACAGTAGATCGGCGCAGCCCCGGGTTTGAGAGAGTGCTGTCTGCCGAGGCCCATCCAGACCAACTCAAAACCCGGAAGGCGAGCGTCGAAGGAGAGTTCGGAGAGCCGCTTCAGTGGTTGCCAATGCCGGAGAGCACAGGGTCGATCGTCCGCTGGGACAACCCGGAGAAGGGCGGGTTCCAGGGCCCGGAGTCCGCATGGGAACAGGTCGGTCGAACTCGGAAACGCGCTGGCCCGCTTCCATCGCGCACTCGCCCCGGCCGTGGCCTCGCTCCAAGAGTGGGAACCACCGGCGTCTGAGGACTGACCCGGCAGGCCGATTCTCGAACGTGGGCCTGCCTAGCACGAGGTCCCTATTGGTGGGCCTGACTGGACAGAACGCGAACCACTCGACGCCCTGATTCCCGAGGGGTAGAAGGCCCGACGGACTTCCAGCCGCATTCGTGCATGTGGTGACCAGGCAGCAGATTCGGAGTGTGCCGACCAAGTGCCCGTCTGCGTAGGTCAGCCGTCGGCGGTGAGGACTCACCGAACAGCCACCCGATGCCGCACACCCATGGATCTTGTCGGGTCGGGACTCCCCGGTCTAGCAGTATCTGGCATGCCACTTCAGGCCGGATTTCGTCGAGACAAGCCAGGCAGGAAGCCCGGCCTTTCTCTAGCCTGTGTCGCACATGTCCAGTGACCACCGCGGGGCTCCTATCAGGTCGTTGCGTTCTGTCGCTAGGCGAGTCGCGAGTCCGGTACGTTTCGGTTCATTGGCCATCGTGGTCGCGATCGGTCTGATCGTCAGCGCGTCGGCCTCGATGTGGTTGTGGAACGCGGAGCAGCAGCGGGCGCGACGCGCCTTGGACGGTAGTACCGAGGTCCTGGCGGGATCCATTACGAACGCGATTTCGGATGCGATCGACCGTTTGGCTGCAGTGGGTGGCTTGTTCGAGTCGAGTGAGGATGTCACCCGGGACGAGTTTCGCCGGTTCGTAGAGAATCTGGGCTCGCTGAGCGGTTTGGAGGGCCTCGGGTACATGCCGCTTATCTCCGGCGAGGACCTCGACGCCTTCACCGCCGAGATTCGAGAATCTATTCCGGATTACACGGTCTTCGAGGTCGATCGATCAGGCGAGCGGATTCCTGTGGGCGAGCGAAGCGAGTACGCCCCGGCACAATGGTTCGAACCATTCGACGCATTCGGTCGGCCTCACGGGTTCGATTCGCTTTCTGAGCCGAACCGTGCCGCCGGTATCGAGACGGCTCGACGCACCGGGGAAGTGGCAGCGACACCATTTCTCCAACTGGTATCGGAAGAGGACGTGGACGGGTTCCTTCTCTATTGGCCGGTGACCGACCCTGCCACGCAGGAAGTGGTGGGGTTCGTGCTGGCAGCGATGGACCTCAGTGAGTTGCTCGACAGCCAGATCCCAGTCACCCTCACGAATCAAGTCGATTGGAGCGTCACCGACGCCACTACCCGTCCTCAGGACGAGGTTGCAGCCGAGGGCAACTCGGTGGCAAGCCTCGAAGTGGGTTCTCGCCAGTGGCAGCTGCTCATCACCCCGAAACCATCTTCGGATCTTGTCGCCAACCGCACATTGCCGGTGCTGGTCTTCGCTGGAGGAGCCTTCTTGAGCGTCCTCGCTGCTTATGCGCTCTCTCTGTATCGCCAACGGAAACGGAACGGTCTCGAACTCAAGATACTCAGCGAGCTCTCACAGGCCAGGGATCAGTTTCTGGCCTCGGTCAGCCACGAGCTTCGAACTCCTCTCACCGCGGTGGTCGGCTTCTCCCAAATACTCAGGGACAGCCGAAATGTCCTCAGCGACGACGAGAGGCTGTCGATGATTTCGAGCATTGCCGACGAGGCAACCGATCTCTCCCACATCATCGACGATCTCCTCGTCGAGGCTCGTACCGAGCTCAACTCGTTCGCAGTGACGAGTGTCCCAGTAGATGTCCGGGCCCAGGTGTCCCAAGTGCTCGAAACAACCCCGACCGACACCCGCACCCGAGTCGAGATTCTCGCTAATCCGGAGGTATCGTACCGAGCCGACGGGGACCCTGAGAGGGTGAGACAGATCCTCCGCAACCTGATCAGCAACGCCACACGATACGGCGGCGACCAGATCCAGGTGAGACTCATCGTCACAGTCGAGAAGGTTCAGATCCAGGTGGCCGACAATGGACAGGGCCTCCCGCCAGAGGAATGGGAGAAGATCTTCGAGCCCTACTACCGGTCCCACCACACCAGCACACAACCAGCGGCCGTCGGGATCGGACTCAGCGTCGCTCGCCAGCTCGCTCAGCTCATGGACGGCGACCTCACCCACAGACGAGAAGACCACTGGAGCGTCTTCGAACTCGAGCTACCCGTTGCCGCCAGCCCCGGCCAAGCCACACCAGAACCGCAACAGTCTTCGGTCACCTGAGCCACGCAGAAGCAGGATGTGCTACTTGAGGCGGAGATGACGGACTCCAA
>JAHJML010000292.1 GCA_018821365.1 Actinomycetota bacterium
CCCGGAGCGCGTCGGCACGCTTCTTCGCCTCAGAGGCATCCCCATGTAGCTCGTAGACGGCCGTCAGCCGTTCTCCCGACACCGAGAGGGCCGTCGGCTCGATCATCAGAGGGCCTCCGCCTTTGCCAGGCTGTGTACCTGCTCGATACGGACGGCGTCCAGGTCGGATTCGCTGATTCCGGTCGCCCTGCCCGTCAACTCCTCGACACCGCGCACCAGAGCCGACGCGTCGAGCCCGTACTCGCGCATGAGGTAGGACCGACTACCTCCGTGCGCGTAGGTGTCCTGTAGGCCGAGACGCACCAGACGCTTGCCGATTGCGTTCTCCGCCATCATCTCGGCGACGGCGGACCCCAGACCACCGACCACGGTGTGGTTCTCCAGCGTCACGACTCCGTGCCGGGCGCGTGTGATCGAGTCCAGGATCACGGGATCTCCGAAGGGCTTGTGGGTCGATATGTGGAGATGGGTGATTCCGACTCCGGCCGCGGCCAACGGCTCTGCGGCTCGGAGAGCCTCCTCAGTGGTGATCCCGGCCGTGAGCACCGTCACATCGTCGCCCTCGCTGAGCACACGGACCCTGTCGAACTGCATCGGTTCGTCCTTGGGGAAGAGTCGGGGCACCTCACCGCGCAGCATGCGGATGTACACGGGGCCGTCGACGGCCTGAGCGACATCCAGAACCGACTCGACCTCCGTAGCGTCACCGGTCTCGAGAATGGTCATGTTGGGGGTCGCCCTCAAGATCGCGACATCCTCGATGGCTTGGTGGGTCACTCCACCAGGGGTGGTGAGACCCGGCAAGAAGGCGACCAAACGAACGCGGAGGTTGGGGTAGGCGATCGACATCGCCAACTGGTCATATGGACGCCGGTAGACGAAGACCGCGAAGGTGTGGATGAACGGCGTGTAGCCCTCACGTGCCATCCCGGCCGCGAACCCCAACATGTTCTGCTCGGCCATCCTCATGGGGAAGAACCGGTCCGGGTATGCCTCACTCCACTTCCCGACCTCGCTGGAGTTGGTCAAGTCGGCCGTCAGCACGATCACTTCGGGCTTGTCCTTGCTCCACTCGATGAAGTTCTCGACATGCGGGCGTTTGACGATGTCCATCACACCACCATCTCCTCATACGCCGCCTGGTATCTCGCCCGCTCCTCTTCCGAGGTGAACCGGAGGTAGTGGAGCAGTGGCGCCCGTTCTCCGAACAACTCCAGACCCTGCACCGGGTTGGTGCGGGCCACCACGAAGTGGGGGCGATCGGGTCGGGCAGTCATCGCACGGTCGAGCGCATCGAGATCATGGCCATCCACCTCGACCGCGCTCGCGCCGTACGCTCTGATCCGGCTGATGAGCGGATCGCCGACCTCGCCCTCGTCGATGCACCCATCACACTGCTGACCATTGGCATCGATGACCACCTTGAGCTTGTCGAGTCCGAACCGGGCAACGGCATCGATCGCCTCCCAGGTCTGTCCCTCCTGGAACTCCCCGTCCGACATGAAGACCCATACGCTCCCAGAATCGCCGCGCTGCTTTCGGGCGAGGGCGATACCCCCGGCCTGACTCAACGCCTGACCGAGAGAACCGGTCGTCGTCTCGACCCCGGGTGAGTGCTCGGCGCCGATCATCTCGACGGTGCTTCCGTCCTGGTTGAACTCCTCCAGGCCGCTCTCGGCGAGTCGGCCCACCTCGATCAGCGCCGTGTAGAGCACGAGCGCGTAGTGAGACGGAGAGAATATGAATCGGTCGTACTGCGGTTCCTTGGGCCCGTTGTATTCGCCACCGTTGAAGAACTCGCCTCCCGGCTTGCCCGGGACCCCACCGAACCTGCGGGGAGCCATCGGAGCCACGCTCGGCCCGAGTTTCATAACACGGGTGTAGAGCATCGCGAAGATCTCCGCCGACGAGCACGCCTGGCTCATGTAGCCGCCGTTGTTCCTCAGGACATGGTCGAGCACCCGTCGCCGGATGGCGTCGGCGACGGCCTGGGTCTCCATCTTCCAAGAGCCGCTTTCCCCGCTCACTCCGAACCTCCGATCTCGAACGCGTGCCGGATCGACTCCCGGTAGGGCGGCCGCAGCACCCCGACCTCGGTGATGATCCCGGTGATCAAGGCGGCCGGAGTGACGTCGAATGCCGGGTTCCAAACCGCGACATCCTCCGGTGCAGTCGGTTCTGATCGCCACGATGTCATCTCGTGGCTCGGGCGAAACTCGATTTCGATGTCGGCTCCGCTCGCCGTGGCGATGTCGAAGGTCGACAGCGGGGCGACCACATAGAACGGTATGCCGGCGTACTTCGCGTTGACCGCATGGGTGAAGGTGCCGATCTTGTTGGCCGTATCGCCGTTGGCTGCGATGCGGTCGGCCCCGACGATCACAGCCCCCACCTTGCCCTGGGCCATCGCCGCAGCGCTCGCACCGTCGGGAACGAGCGTGACATCGATCCCGGCTTCTCTAAGCTCCCAGGTGGTGAGACGAGCACCCTGGAGCAGCGGCCTCGTCTCGGACGCAAACACCTTGACCGGTTCTCCGGATGCCGCCTTGGCGTAGATGACTCCAAGCGCAGTGCCCCAGCCCACCGTAGCCAGCCGTCCGGTGTTGCAGTGCGTCATGATCTCGTCGATGCCGGCGAGTTCCTCCCGGCCGATGAGACCCATCCGGGTACAAGCATCCCGATCCTCGGCGATGATCTCTTGCGCCTCGGCCAGCGCGATGGACCGGATCGCAGGAACATCGCTGCCGGCGACTGCCGCATCGCGAACCCGGCGGACCGCCCAGCTGAGATTCACCGCCGTGGGGCGAGCAGAGCCGATCGTGTCGGCGATTTCGTCGAGGACCCGGCGAGCGTCCTCGGCGGCGGCCGGGTTACGCTCCTCCAGACCGACGACCATCCCCAACGCCCCGCAGGCACCGATCGCCGGCGCCCCCCGCACCGCAAGGCGGTAGATGACATCGACGACCTCGTCCACCGTCCGGAGCTCGACGATCTCGAGCGAGCCCGGCAGCTTGGTCTGATCGATGATCTCGATGTGATCTTCGACCCAAGCGACCGATGGCCGGAGCTTCGCCAGGAAGCG
>JAHJML010000290.1 GCA_018821365.1 Actinomycetota bacterium
GAGTTTGAATTCGTCTCTCAAAAGAGAGAATACACCAAAGCAAAATCTTAGCTCTCCAATAACGAAAACACGCAAAAAAAATAACACGAGAAAACATACAGATATCAATTTGATCAAAATAAAATACTTGTCAAAAAAAATTCCAGAAAACAAAGTTCAAAATAAACCAGCCAAAAAAATAGAGATTATACGAAAATGTATAATAAAACTTTGTTGTTTTCTAAAGGCAAAAAGAAGGCAATAAAGAAATTGGAGAAATTTAATAAAGATTTTGTTATTTCCAAAAAAAATGAAAATCAAAATAACTCAATAAAAAATATATTGAAATCAATAAAAGAAGGAAAGTATAAATAACTCATCATAAAATAAGCAAATGATGAGTAAAATCAAGAAGGAATTTGAAATGAACAGAGAAGCCAAGTATCAAAAATCGTATCTAATGATTTTTATTATAATGCTATTTTCAGTCTTTACTTATGCTGACTTTTCTTTAGATGTAGCATTGGTAGAGAGAACTCCAGAAGAGATGGTAATTCCAACAGTTGAAGGAGTAGGTAGTTTTGTATTTACCTATTATGGAACTTGGGGGAATTTAGACACAAGTGTAAAAACCATTAGAATAGAATTTGCAGTGGAGATACCATCGAAAATTCTAGATACAACGAAGCAGAACACATTAATAACAACATTTGAAATACCAGTAAACTATTATGGGGTGTATGGACCTGGTTATCCTGAATTTAATATAAAACAAAGTTACATGGAATTTCTAAAATCTAAAAGTACCGGCGATGGTAATGGGCTTCCTGTTGTAGAACAAATATCATTCAAAATAACAGCAACTTTCCTTACAAATACAGGATCAGTTCACTCCACGGAAACAAATACTCAAATTCTTGATATCAAATTTCTTACTCCTGTTAAATTTGAAGTATTTAAACCAAATACCCAAGAATTATGGGGAAAGATAATTCAAAATGGATATACCACGTATCCAGCAACTGAGGAAGAAATAGCGGCATATACAGAAGAGCTTATCACTCCAATTGCATTTTCTACAACAGCTACAGGTGGCTATTTTAGTACAGATGGAGGAGAACTTTCGCTTCCAACAATGTATCATGGGTGGAAAAATGGATCGTGGATTGCGATACCAAGTGCCATGGGATTAAATGAGATGCATGCAATTGGATATTATAATGGATATCTAAATACAATAGAAGCTCCAAACGGTATTCTTTTATATCCCAAACTTGGAGCATACACAGTTCGTAAATTTTCTATTTGGCATAGAAAAGCACTAACTGGCATATGGCATGTTTTTTATAACAAAAGCGATGTTCCAGATACTCCAGATGGTGCAGATGAGGTCTTTGAAGTACGTGAGCTTTACAAAAAAGACTTTCCAAAAGAGATGACAGCGACGGACTATTCTATAGATGGTATAGGCAGAAACGGAACTGTCTTGACCGCCAAATCTGAAATATTCACAGAAAATGATAGAAAATATGTTGGAGTAAAGGGATCTTTTACCAATATAAATTGGAAAGACACAAATGATCCAACCAAACTTGTGCCAAAAACTTTTTACACTTCGTATGTGCTTATAAAAAGAACAGATGAAGGTGAATATTTCTATCTTTTAGTTGGAGAAATTGAAAATGGAACTTCTGCAAAAATTCCATTCTGTGCATATATTGAATTAGGTGATGTCGATTTTCACCGGATATACAGAGAAGAAGAGAATGGCAAATACTGGACAACAGAAATTCCAAGAACAGGTGATAATAAAAATACGAACAAACCTGGACCTCGTATTTTTAACTCACCTAATGCTCCTGATAATACTCAATGTGCAACTTGTGATTCTTGTGCATGGGATCCTGTAACTCAGCAACAAGTGTGCTTCGATAATCAAGTAGCCGATCCAATAAATATCAATAATTTGGAAGTCATAGAATCTGCCACAGATATGGTTATAAAGTCACGAGGCATAAGCTTTGAATTTAAAAGGACTTATAGAAGCAGAGTACTCTATAATGGTCCAATTGGATGGGGTTGGGAACATTCATATAACAAACAGCTGGTTAGTGATCCTAACAACGAGAATATAGTTATACTTTACGATGGCATGGGACGTGGAGACCCTTATTATATAGATGAAAAAGGCTATTCACCACCAAAAGGTTACTACAATAAAATTGTAAAAGAAGCAGATGGAACTCTTGTACTCCGACATCGCAATGGATCAATGTGTAAATTTAATCCTTTGGGTGGTATAGAAGGTGGAAAGCTTTCCAGCCTTTACACTCGATGTGGTGATCGATTAAAATTTGTATATGATGGGACTGGGCTACTTATAAAAGTTGTAGATAGTTATAATAGAGAAATAACCCTAACATATGATATAGCAAGAAGAATTCGAAAAATTTCAGCATTTACAGGGCAAGAAGTATATTATGATTATGACGAAGAAGGCAATTTGGTTAGTGTAAAATCTATGGCTGTAAGTGGTACTTCGAATGGAAATGACTTTCCAGATGGAAAAGAATGGCAATATAGCTATTCAAAAGAATATGAGGATAATAGACTTAATCACAACCTACTGACAGTAACAGCTCCCAATGAAATAGCAGTGATCGGAGATCCGAGAATTGTTAATTACTATAACGATAACGATGAGCTTATTATGCAAAGCTGGGGTGGAACAAACGGCAATGGATCAGAAACAGGTGGAGAAGTAACATATAGTAGAGAAACGCTTAATGATGGAGTAGATCCTGAAAATATAGAACTTGCAAGGATAAAAGTAACTGTGATAGATCGAAATGGAAACGAAACAATATTCTATTTCAATAAAAATAATCAGTTAATCAAAAAAGAGGAAAAAACAAGAGGCATACGTCCTAATGCTCCAGAATCTTACATAACAAGCTTTACTTATAACGAGAGTGGCCTTCTAAAAGAACAAATTTTACCTTCTGGAAGAAAAACAGTTTACGAATATGACGAAAACAACACTGATATTTTTCAACGATCAAATCTTCTTTCAGTTACAACATATCCTGACTCAAAAGGTGGAGATCAAGCTTTCCATAAAATTTCCTACGAATATGAACCAGTTTTTCAGCAAATAATTAGAGTAACAGGTCCAAGGGGAAATGACCCAAATTATATTCCACAAAATGGTGGCGTTGCGTCAAAAGAACGCTATAGTATAGAATATGTTCCTGATTATTTTGAAGGAGGACTTGATACTCCAGGGTGTGCTTGTGGATATACTTTACGTGAACTCAAAGACAAATTTGGCATAAATATTACCTCTATAGAAAGTAAACTTAATCAAGGTGATCTCAACGGAGATGGTCAGTATAGTTTGTGTGGAAATCTCATCATCACCAAATATCCAAAAGTAAATCTCAGAGCTAATTCTCCTCAAATAGCAAAAGAAGGAAGCTCAATTCAAATAGTCGAGACGAAAATTACTTATAATAAATTTAGTCAAGTAAGTCAAATTGAGACTCCAGAAGGCGAGATAACTCTCTATCTCTACTATCCAGAGAATGATCCAGAGGGCGATGGGCAAAATATTTTAACAGGGCAAAATTCACACGGATATAACTTTGATACAGTAACCGGTGGATATCTAAAAGAAGTAATCAAAGATTTTAGCCACAGCTCAAAATATAGAGGTGATAGTGATCCTGTTCAAACTAGAACCAAAATTGGCTATAACCACACAGCTAATATCGTTTGGACAATTGATGGACGAGGTGTTCGAACAGATTTTGAAGTAAACCAGCTTAATCAAATTGTTTCGATATCAGTAGCTTCAGATGTAAGTCAAGCAATAGAAAATGGTCTTGCTCCATTTTCTTATAAAAGCAGAATTTACTACGATTACAATGACAATGTTGTAAAAACAGATTTGCAGTATAAAGACGGGAATAATCCAGATTTACCAGAATGGCTTGTAAGTACTGTAATCTATGATATTTTAGATAAACCAATCGAAGCAACAAA
>JAHJML010000166.1 GCA_018821365.1 Actinomycetota bacterium
CTCGGAGTCCTTGACCCACCCCGCCACGAACAGGTCGAGGTCGCCGTCGAGATCGATGTCACCGAAAGCGGCCCCGAACCCATCTGCCTCTTCACGGGCCGTGGTGGCCACCCCCGCCCGTTCCGCGACGTCGGTGAAGGTGCCGTCGCCGTTGTTGTGGAAGAGGCGATGGCGCCCGGGCTGCGGGTCGCCCGGGGTGCCGTGACTGGTGACGAACAGATCCAGCCACCCATCCCCGTCGTAGTCGCCGGCGGCCGCCCCGGCCCCGAGGTGCCAATCACCGATCAGGCCCGCCGGTTCCGCCCGATTCTCGAAGGTTCCGTCACCCAGGTTGACGAAGAAGGCGTCTGCCGCCAGGCCGCCGCCGATGACGAACAGGTCGGGGAGGCCGTCGTTGGTGAAGTCGCCGGTGGTGGCGCCCCCGATCATCTTGGCGCTGTCCATGGCCACCGTGTAGTTGGCCGCGTCGAAGGGGGTCGCATGGGTGAAGGTGACACCGGCCGAACCGGTCACATCGACGAACCGCAGGGACTGCTCCTCCGACAACATCGGTGACGAGGTGGTGGAACCCGCCCCGGTGGTGGAGGTGGCCGAAGAGGAAGAAGCCACCGCCCCCGTCGATGCCGCCGGCATTTCGGCGCTGCAAGCAGCAAGTGCCATCGTGAAGAAGACGGCGCCGGCGGTGATGCGGTGGTTCATGGGGCGGCAGCGTAACGATCCCCCGCAACCATGCACAGGCTTCCGACACCCACTATGCTCCCCGAACCTTGCAGGGCATGTGAACCATGCCTTACAGCTGAGACGCAACGGGACCATGAGGGGGACCGATGAAATCCAAGACGCTCACTATCGCCATGCTGCTTGCCGCACTGCTGCTCGGCGTGGTGCCGACCGCCATCGCAAGCATCGACGGCCGGGACAGCGAAGTCCCGGGCACACCCACGCCGACGACCACGGCCCCCGTCCCCGCGGACTCCGGCCCCGACACCGACGACGACCGGGCAAGGGACATCGTCCAACCCGACGACGTGATCGTGGACGGCAGCCTCTGTGTCGGCCTCGACTGCGCCAGCGGGTACAACTTCGGGTTCGACACGATCGTGCTGCGGGAGAACAACCTGCGGATCTTCTTCGACGACACCAGCAACTCGGCCTCGTTCCCCGACAACGACTGGCGGATCGTCATCAACGAGTCTGCCAACGGGGGCCAGGAAATGTTCGCCGTCCAGGACGCCACCTCCGGACGCCAGGTCTTCAGGATCGAGGCGCGCGCTCCGTCCAATTCGCTCTACGTCGACGACGGTGGACGCATCGGTCTC
Source organism: Actinomycetota bacterium (assembly GCA_018821365.1). Lineage (GTDB taxonomy): Bacteria > Actinomycetota > Acidimicrobiia > Spongiisociales > UBA11373 > JAHJML01. Next base: position 1,320 of record JAHJML010000166.1, read on the forward strand.
GGCACTGCCAATCCGGTCCTCAACCTCCATACCGTCACCGGCAACACCCCGGCGCTGCGCCTCGAACAGAACGGATCGTCGGGGTTCACGGCGCAGACCTTCGACATCGCCGCCAACGAGGCCAGCTTCTTCATCCGTGACGCCACCAACGGCTCCACGCTGCCGTTCCGGATCCGCCCCGGCGCCCCCAGTTCGAGCATCGACATCGCTGCCGGCGGCAGCATCGGCTTCGGCACCGCCTCTCCGACTGCCTCGATGCACCTCAAACGCACCGACGGCACCGCCGTCCTCAAGGTCGAGGAGACCAGCGTCACCAAGACCAACCGGCAGGTGCTGCAACTGGTCAACAACGGCGGCGCCCAGTTCTCCTTCAACAACGGCGTCAACGAGTGGCGGGCAGGCACCGACAACGCCGGAACGGTGCGCATCGATGTCCTCGACGGCGCCGGCGACATCGAGTTCCGACTCGACACCGACGGCAACCTCGAGATCGCCGGAACCCTGACGGAGAACTCCGATGTCAACGCCAAACACGACATCCAGCAGACGGACGCCGCAGCCATCCTGGCCTCGGTCCTCGGCCTGCAGGTGTCCGAGTGGTCCTACAACGGTGAGACCGTCCGCCACATCGGCCCGATGGCCCAGGACTTTGCAGCCGCCTTCGGACTGGGAGCCAAGACCACCTCCATCGCCACCCGCGACATCGCCGGGGTCGCCCTGCTCTCGATCCAGGCCCTCGCCGCCGAGAACGCCGAACTCAAGGCCAGGGTCGATTCCCTGGAGCAGCGCCTCGCCGAACTCGAAGCCAAGGTCGATGCCGGATAGCCATAGCGGGTGACGATCACCGATCGAGGGCGCCGGGGACGGCGCCCTCGATCGCGCCGGGGCCGGCCGGCAGTTCCCCGTCCGGCTGCGGCAGGGTCACGGCGCCGACCCGTACCGAGCGCCACCGCAGGGTGTGGGCCACCACGACCGCCCCCAGCAGGATCGCAAACGCCCCCAGGTACAGCCACACCAGGGCGAGGGCCACCACCCCCAGCACGCCGAATGTCGCACCCAGGTCGGGGGCCAGGTTCAAGTAGAGCCCGAAGATCAGGCTGGATCCCAGCGCCCCCACCGTGCCCACCAGCGCCGCCAACCACGACTTCGGCAGCGGCGCCGGGGGCCCCCACCGGTAGAACGCCAGCAGGAAGAGGAACAACCCTGCTGCGGAGAGAGGAACCCGCAGCCAGGCCCACAGGATGTCGAGGAACCCGATCCCGGTGAACCCCACCAGGAAGTCGACCAACTCACGTCCGACGACCAGCAGGATCGACGTGACCAGCAACGCCACCCCCCCGCCGACCGTGAGCGCCACGGCCACCAGTCGCATCTGCACCGCCGGCCGCCGCTCGGTGCGGAGTTCCACGTGGGCGATGGCCTTCTGCAGGGTCGCCACCGCCCGCGACCCGAGGAACAGGGCCACCGCGATCGACCCCAGGATGAGCCAACCCTGTCGCCCACCCAGGCGGTTCTCGGATTCCACCAGCAAGCCGACGATGAACTCCCGGACCTGTTGCGGCGCCAGCGAGGAGAGAGTCGAGTCGATCCGCCGCAGTGCCGCCTCAGACCCCCCGATGAAGGCGGCCGCGCCGAGCATGGCCAGGCCGAGCGGCATCAGTGCCAGGAAGGCGTTGTAGGCGACGGCGGCGGCGTTGATGCTCAGGTCGGCATCGCGGTAGCGGACCGCCAGTCCGCGCCATAGGTCTCTGATGGCACCGGCACCCATGGCGCGAGGATAGGGCGCACCGCCCGGGCCACGCATCCGTGCCGCTCAGCGGGGCGTGAGGCCGCCGAGACCGAGGTCGATCACCAACGGGCACCCGCCGGGACCCGGGCACGACCCGCCACAGGAGGCACGCGCCGCACACCCCGCCGGAGGGCCCCCGGAGTCGCCCTCGGGCGCCAGACGCCCATTGGCCCGCAGCGCATCCAGCATGCCGAGCACCAGCATCGGATAGAGTCCGCTCCGCGCCGCCAACTCGGCCGGAGTCAACGGCCCGCCGGCAGCCTCGATCTCCTCCAAGATGAGCGACAGCGTCATCCGAACCCCAGCATCCGGCCGCCCTGGTACACCAGACAGGAGACCAGCCAGGCGATGCCGAGTTGCCCCAAGACGGACACGAGCATCCACCTGGTGCCGAACTCGTGCTTGAAGGCGGCAACGGCGGCCACGCACGGCGTATAGAGCAGCACGAACACCATGAAGGCGAGGGCGGCCAGTGCGCCGTGGCCGCCGCTCGACGACTCGAACGACTCCCGGATCCGCTCGTCCACGGCGGGCGGGGTGGCATCGGCGACCTCGGTGAAGTCGAGGCCCACGATGCCGGGAATCGCTCGAAGGGTCCCTACCGCTGCGTCGACGAAACCCGAGCCGATCTCGGCCAGGTCGCCGAGGAGACCCTGGGCCGGTTCCTCGCCGGCGGCATCGGCCCCGCCGTACACCTGGCTCATCGTGCTGACGACGACTTCCTTCGCCACGAAGCCCGACATCAGGGCGCCGGTCTGCTCCCACTCCCCCAGCCCGAGTGGGTCCATCACCGGCGCCACCGCCCCGGCGACGGTCCCGAAGGCGCTGTCCTCGACCCTGGTATCGCCGAATCCGCCTCCCCGGATCGGAATCGCCAGCAGCACCCAGACTGCGATGCTGGCCACCAGGATCATGGTCCCGGCCCCCTCGATGAACGCCAGGGTCCGCCGCTTGACGAGCGCCCACACCGTCCGCGGGCTGGGCAGGCGGTAGTCGGGCAGCACCATGACGAACGGCGCCGGGTCCTCGTCACGCAGCAGCGTCCTGCCGAGAGCCAGGCCCACGATCACCGCCACCCCGATACCGAGCAGGTACATCGCAAACACCACTGATCCGCTGCTGTCCACGAAGAAGATCGAACCGAGCAGCACGTACACCGGCAATCGGGCACCACACGACATGAACGGCACCATCAGCCCCGTCAGCAGCCGATCCCGGCGGCTGTCGAGGGTGCGGGTGGCATAGATCGCCGGGACCGTGCACCCGAATCCCACCATCATCGGGAGGAACGCCTTGCCGGGGATGCCGATGACCCGCATCGCCCGGTCCATCACCAGCGCCGCCCTCGCCATGTACCCGCTGTCCTCGAGGATCGCCAGTGTCAGATACAACCCGAACAACACGGGCACGAACACCAGCACCCCTCCGACGCCTGCCAGCATCCCATCCACCACCAGGCCCTCCACCCATCCTCCGCCGAGGCCGGCCGCCCCCAGGCCGGCCGAGGCCCACCGGGCCATCGGCCCGGACACCACCGCATCGACCCAGTCCAGGAAGGGGGCGGTCACATCGGTGGTGATCTTGAGCACCAGCCACATGACCGCCAGGAACACCGGGAGGCCCATCCACCGATGGGCGACCACCCGGTCGATACGCTCCGACCACACCGAGCCGCGACCGGTGCCGCCCTCGACCTGTCCGACCACCTCGTGCACCCACCGATAGCGGCGCTCGGCGATGGCCAACCCGGCATCCACACCGGTGTCGGAGGCGATCCCCTCCCGGGCCTGCTCGGCAGCCTCGAGCACGGCGGGGCCGCCGTCGAGGGCGGCGATCCGATCCGCCAGCGCCCCATCGCCTGCGACGAGTTGGACGGCCACCCAGCGGGCCGGGGCCACCGCAGCCACCGCAGCCGTGTCGACGATCTCGGCGATGAGGCGGGAGAGGTGCCGCTCCAGCACCGGGCCGTAGTCGACGACCATCGGTTGGACCTCCGGCTTGGCCATCGCCTCGGCGACGGCCCGCCTGATCTCGGCGACGCCGTCGCCGCGGCGGGCCACCGTCCTCACCACGTCGACGCCGAATGCCCTCGCCAATTCGGCCCGGTCGATCTCCGACCCGCGCCGCTCGGCAACGTCCGACATGTTGCAGGCGACCACTTGTCGAAGCCCGAGTTCGGCGATCTGGGCGACCAGATGGAGGCTCCGCTCCAGATTGGCGGCGTCCACCACGGTGATCACCGCATCGGGGCCGTCTACCAGGAAGCCGGCTGCGATCTCTTCCTCGGCCGAGACGGCCAGCAGGCCGTAGGTGCCGGGCAGGTCGATCACCTCGAACCGGTGCCCGTCCCACTCGAACTCCCCCGACTGCTGCTCGACCGTCTTGCCGGGCCAGTTGCCGACGTGCTGGTGAGCCCCGGTCAGTTCGTTGAACAGCGAGGTCTTGCCGGTGTTGGGGTTCCCGGCGAGGGCGAGGGTCGGCGTCACCGCTCTTCCTCGACCTCGACGGCTCGGGCCGCCTGGCGTCCGATCGCCACCCTGGTGTGACCGACGGCGATGAGTGCCGGGTCCGATGCCCGGTCGACCCGGATCGATGCGCCGGGCACTACGCCGAGCGCCGCCAGTCGCTGAACGAGGCGGCGGCCTCCCGCCACCCGCATCACCCTGACCGTGCGATGGGGAGGCACCGTGGCGATGGTGGTCACCCCCTCCGGAGGCTGCCACCGGCGGCGCCTGCGCCGGTTCCGGCGGCTAACCCGCATGGGCACCGCCGATCACGCGGACCAGGACCAGGGCGGCCGTGGCGGCGTCGAGGTGGAGTTCGCCCCGATCGGTTCGCACCAGCACCCCCTCTCCACCGGTGGCGACCACCGTGACCACTCCCCCCGGGCGCACTCCGGAGGCGGTCAGGAACCCGGCGGCCTCCCGTCCGGCGCTGACGGCAATCACCTCGGCCCCCCGGCCGGCGGGCAGCGAATCGAGCGAGTGGGCCGAAGGGGTCCCCGGCACCGTTCCGGCGGCAGGGATCGGGCGGCCCAGCGGGCACGACTCGGGGTGGCCGAGGAACTCGGCGAGACGCTCGACGGCTTCCGTGGTGGTGACGTGCTCCAGATCGCAGGCCATGGCATCGGATTCCTGGGGGGTGAACCCCAGGTGGTCGGCCAGGAACCGGGCCCAAAGCCGCCTTGCCCGCACCACCCGGGCGGCGACCCCGTACCCGGTGCCGGTCAGGGAAGCGCCCCGGTAGGGCTCGTAGTCGACCAGGCCCCGTCCCTCCATCTTGCGAACCATTTCGTTGGCCGATGCCGGCGACACGGCCAGACGCTCGGCGAGCGAGGCCAGGCCGAGTGGGCCGTCGTGGCCGTCCTCGGCGGCCAGGAGGATGGTGAGCAGGTACATCTCTTCACTCTCGCTGGTTTCTGGCTTGCCAGAGACTGATGAGGGGGATTGTTCAGGCATACCTGAACATGCTGCCACGGAGCCGGCGTCGCCACCAGGGCCGAAAGGCCCCCCTGGAAGCGCTGCCCGGCGCTGTTCCCCCTCCCCGGTAGAGTCGCAGGCACATGTCACAGCATCGCCATCCGTGGATCATCGGCCTGCTCACCGCGCTCGCGCTGGGGGCGGCCAGCCTGATCCTCTTCCTGGTGCTCGGGTCGAACGGCGGCGAGGCCCCTGCCACCACCGTGGCGGGATCGACCTCGACGACCCCGCCCGAGACCACCGGCAGCACCGGAACCACCGGAACCACCGCGACCACCACCGAGGGGTCGACACCCTCGACCAGCACCACCACGACCACCGAGCCGCAACTGCCGCTCGATCCCTGGGTGGACCGCCGCACCGTGGGGCAACCCTGGGGCGACACCGTGACCGGCCTGCTCACCTTCCGGGGCAACCCGACCAACACCTACTACGGCACCGGCCCGATCCCCGACAACCCCGCCACGCTGTGGCGCTATCCCGACGCTCCGATGTGCTCCCAGTCCACCGACCTGGGCACCACCAGCACCTGGTGTGGGAACGGGTGGACCGGTCAACCCGTCGTGTGGGAGCGGCCCGACGGGGTCACCGAGATGATCTTCGGCGCCTACGACCGGCGGCTCCACTTCGTCGACACCGCCACCGGGCAGGACACCCGGGCTTCGATCCTCACCGGTGACATCATCAAGGGAACCCCCACCATCGACCCCGACGGGTACCCACTGGTGTACTTCGGGTCGCGGGACAACTTCCTGCGGATCCTGGCCCTCGACCGCGGCGACCCCGTCGAGTTGTGGAAGGCCGAGGCCAACCTCTCGGTGGAGGGGCGCTGGAACGACGACTGGGACGCCAGTCCCCGCATCGTCAACGACGTCATGTTCGAGGGCGCCGAAAACGGGCTGTTCTACATCTGGAAGCTCAACCGGGGCTACGACGCCGCCGGGCAGGTCACCGTCGCCCCCGAACTGCTGTTCAAGATGGAGACGTACAACCAGGAACTGCTCACCGCCATCGGCCCGTCCTACCCGGCGGTCAGCGTGGAGGGCTCGGCGGCGCTCTTCGAGGGCACGGTCTACTTCGGCAATTCGGGAGGCCGCATCCTCGGCCTCGACATCACCGACGTCGAGAGCGGCAACGCTCCCATCGTCTTCGACTACTGGGTCGGTGACGACGTCGACTCGGCGATCGTGGTCGACGACGAGGGGATGCTGTACGTGTCGGCCCAGTACGAGCGGTATCTCACCCGGGCCACCGAACTGGGCCAGTTGATCAAGCTCGATCCCTCCAAGCCGGACGATCCCTACGTCTGGGGGATGTACTCGCTGACCACCTCCCCCGCCAAGGGCGGCATGTGGACCACCCCGGTGGTAGGCGACGAGGTCGTGTACACGGTCACTAACAAGGGATACCTGGTCGCCATCGACCGGTACACGGGCGAGGAGTTGTGGCTCGACCCGGTCGGGGTGGGGGCCTACAGCGGACCCCACCACATGTCGTCACCGGTCATGATCGACAACCACCTCATCCTGGCACTGGTCGACGGGAGCATCCGCAACTACGATCTCGCCGACCCCGCCGCCCCCTCATTGGTGTGGAACTACCAGTTGACGGCCGGCCGCATCGAGGCCACCCCGGCGGTGTGGAGGGGGAAGATCTACATCGCCTCGTGGGACGGCTACATGTACGCCATCGGCGACGGCTGACCGAGATTCGCCACGACCCAGCCGGCCCGCCTCCGGAACCGTGGCGGGCCGGTTGGCTATGATCGCAGATCGTGCTCTACGACTACTCCACCACCACCGCCGCCTCCGTACGCGCCGTCGTCGACGAGGCGATCGCATCCGCCGACGCCACCATCGCCGAGATCGTGGCGCCGAACGCTCCCCGCAGTTGGGCGGCCACCATGGCGCCACTCGACCTCATCAACGCCTCGATGACCGAGGCGTACGGCCGGGGGCCCTTCATGGCCAGGGTGCATCCCGACAAGGAGGTCCGGGATGCCGCCACCGAGGCCGAGGAGAAGATCACCAAGTGGTCGTCGGACCTCAGCTTCCGTCGTGACCTGTATGAGGCGGTCGAGGAGTTCGCCGCCACCGACGAGGCGGCCGGCCTCGGGAGCGAGGAAGCCCGATTCCTCACCTTCACCCGTCGGGACTTCCGCAGGGCCGGTCATGCCCTCACCAAGGAGCAGCGCGACGAGGTGCAGGAGATCCGTACCCGCCTGGTGGAGTTGGGGGTGGCCTTCGGGCGCAACATCGACGAGCACCAGGACGGCCTCGACCTGACCCGCCGGCAACTGGAGGGCACCGACGACTCCTACATCGCCCGCCTGTCGCCCGGAGAGGCCGAGGGAACGTTTCGGGTATCGCTCGACTATCCCGACTACTACCCCTTCATGGACGAGGCCACCAACCGCGATCTCCGCCGGCAGTTGCAGTTCAAGTTCTACAACAAGGCCGTAGAACAGAACCTCCCCCTCCTCGAGGAGACGATCGCCCTGCGAGCCCGCATGGCAGAGATCTTCGGCCTCCCCTCCTGGGCGCACTACGGCATGGAGGAGAAGATGGCCAAGGCGCCCGAGGTGGTCGAGGCCTTCTACGCCGACCTCATCCCACCGCTCGAGGAGAAGGCACGGGACGAGATCATCGATCTCCGGACCACGTTGGGCGAGTCCCGGGTCGAGGGATGGGATTACCGCTACCTCCACACCGCCATCCGCAAGGAGCGCTTCGGGATCGACCCGACCGAGGTGGCCGGCTACTTCCCGCTGCACCGGGTCCTCGACGGCATGTTCGCCATCACGGGCGAGGTGTTCGGCCTCACCTACGAACCGGTCGGCGGCGTGCAGACGTGGCACCCCGATGTGTCCGTCCACCGGATCCTGGACACGGCGACCGGCCGCCACCTGGCGACCTTCTATGCCGATCTGTTCCCCCGCGAGGGCAAGTTCGGCCATGCGGCGGCGTTCGACCTGGTCGCCCCTCACGCCACGGCGGAGGGCTATGTCACCCCGGTGACCGCCATCGTCGCCAACTTCACCAAGCCGACGGCCGACTCGCCCTCGCTGCTCAAGCACGACGAGGTGCTCACCCTGTTCCACGAGTTCGGCCACGTGCTCCACAACAGCCTGGGGCACACCCGCCTCGCCCGGTTCGCCGGGTTCAACACCGAGTGGGACTTCGTCGAGGCGCCTTCTCAGATCATGGAGCATTGGTGCTGGACGCCCTCGGTGCTGCAGAGGTTCGCCCGCCATCACGAGACGGGCGAACCGATCCCCGCCGGACTCGTCGGGCAACTCGCCGAGGCCCGCGACCTCCACATCGGCCTCTTCATGCTGCGTCAGATCAGTTTCGGCCTGCTCGACATGGCCTTCCACGGCCCCGGCAAGGACAAGGACCTCCACGAGATCGCCAGGGTCACCTCCGAGATCGCCGGATTCCCCTTCCACGAGGGCACGTTCTACCCGGCCTCGTTCGGCCACCTGTTCGGCTACGACGCCGGTTACTACGGCTACCTGTGGTCGATGGTCTACGGGGACGACATGTTCAGCCGCTTCGAGGAGCAGGGCGTTCTCGACCCCGGGGTGGGGATGGCATACCGGCGAGCGATCCTCGAACAGGGCGGGTCCAGGGACGCCGCCGATCTGCTGCGGGACTTCCTGGGAAGGGAGCCCAACCAGGAGGCGTTCCTGCGGAAGTTGGGGATCGACCGCTCGTAGCCGTGGCCCGGGCCGGGCCACCTCCCGGGCCGTAGACTCCGGCCATGCGGCGCACTCCCACACTCCTCATCGTCCTGGCGCTCCTTGCTGCGGCCTGTGCCGGCAACGGCGCCGCCACCACCACCGAAGCGGTCTCCGAAACCACCACCACCACGGCCGTTCCGGAACCGGTGACGACCGTGCCGGCGACCAGCGAGGTCCTCGATCCGAACGGCCTGTACCTGAACCTGATGTGGCACCAGCACCAACCGCTCTACCCCAAGGATGCCGACGGGGTGGTGACCCGGCCCTGGGTGCGGGTCCACGCCACCAAGGACTACCTGGACATGGTGACCCTGCTGGAGGAGTTCCCGACGGTCAAGGCCACCTTCAACCTGACTCCGGTGCTGCTGCTGCAGTTGGAGGAGTTGGCGAGCGGCACCAAGGATGTCTACTGGGTGCTGAGCGAGGTGCCGGCCGCCGACCTGACCGCCGACCAGCAGGCCTTCGTCCTGGAGCGCTTCTTCGATACCAACCCCGCCATCGTCAACCGCTTCCCCCGCTACGCCGCACTGCGGGCGTTGCGCGATGACGGCGCCGCCTTCGCCGAAGGGGATCTCCGCGACCTCCAGGTGCTGTTCAACCTCGCCTGGACCGACCCCTCGTTCCTGGAGGAGGAGCCGCTCGCCGCACTGGTCGCCAAGGGCGAGGGCTTCTCGGAGGACGACAAGGCGATCCTCTTCGGAGAGCACCTCCGGATCGTCGGCGAGGTCACCGAGACGGTGCGCCGGGTGTGGGACGCCGGCCAGATCGAGGTGACCACCACGCCGCTGGCCCACCCGATCCTCCCGCTGATCTACGACTCGGCGATCGCCACGCAGGGGGATCCCACCGCCATCATGCCGATCCAACGATTCCGGGAGGGCCGCGACGCCCAGGACCAGGTGGAGCGGGGCCTCGACGTCGCCGAGCGGTTGTTGGGACGCCGCCCCGTCGGGATGTGGCCCGGCGAGGGAGCGGTCTCCCAGTTGACGATCCCGATCTTCTCCGGCAAGGGGGTCCAATGGATCGCCACCGGCGAGGACGTGCTGGCCCCGTCACTCGGCATCGGGGAGTTCGATCGCAACGAGACCGACACGGTGGTCGAGGCCGACCTGCTGTATCGCCCCTGGAAGGGCGTCCCGTCCCGCCAACCCGAACTGCCGATCTTCTTCCGGGACCGGGTGCTGTCGGACCTGGTCGGCTTCCAGTACTCGGGCACCCAGGCCGACCTGGCCGCCCAGGATTTCGTGAACCGCCTGCGCGACATCAAGGACCGTCTCGACGAACAGGGCGCCACCGGGCCTCACATCGTGTCGGTGATCCTCGACGGAGAGAACGCCTGGGAGAACTACCCCAACGACGGCATCGACTTCCTGAGGGCCCTCTACGGGCAATTGGCGGGGGCCGACTTCGTCACCACCATCACCCCCAGTGAGTATCTGGCCGCCTTCGGCGACACGGTGGAGCCACTCGACGAGGTGTGGCCGGGAGCCTGGTTCTCCCCCAACTACGCCACCTGGATCGGCGAGGACGAGGAGGCGGCCGCCTGGGACTACCTGTGGCAGGTCCGCGACGACCTCAAGGATGCCGAGGCGTCCGTCGGCGACGGCGTCACCGAGGAGCAGTACGCCGCAGCCTACGAGAAGATGCTGTTCGCCGAGGGCTCCGATTGGCTCTGGTGGTACGGCGACGACCAGTCGAGCGGCAACGACGACTACTTCGACACCGCCTTCCGGGAACTGCTCGGGCAGGTGTACGACGCCGTCGGGTTCGATCGACCCGCCTTCGTTGGGATTCCGATCATCCCCGAGACCCCGGTGGCCCCCGATGTCGGTGCCGGTGAGAACCTGCTGTCGGTGACCATCGACGGCTCGTTCCCCGACGGCGAGTGGGACGATGCCGCCGCCTACCGGACCCGATTCGAAGCGGCCGATCTCGACATGACCATCTCCTTTGGCATCACACCGGATGGGTTGCACATGCGGGTCGATTCCGACGGGGTGCTCGATGGAGACGTCGGGTTCGATCTCTATCTCAGCACCGCTTCGGGGAGCACGGCGCGGGCCAAGACGCTGGGGGATCACCTGCTCGGCTTCGGGGCCACCGACCTGTATCGATGGAGTGCCGCCGACCCCGAGGCGCTGTGGGTCGCCGAGGCGATGCCGGGGCTCGAGAGCGATGAGGCGTCGTTCTCGACCTCCTACCCGGTAGGAGCGGCGGCGCAAGAAGATCATGCCGCGCTGGAGTTCACGATCCCGATCGCCGACCTCGGCCCGATCGAGGCGGGAGACCTGATCGTCTTCCGTCTCGTCCCCTGGGTGGCCGGCATCGAAGCGACTCTCATGCCGACCGACGGTCCAGGGGCGGCTCAGGTCCCCGACATCTCCAACGTCGATGTGTTCCTCGACGTCGCCGACCCCCTCGGCGACGACCACGGCCCCGGCGCCTACACGTATCCGCTCGATGCCGTGTTCCCCGCCGGGTCCTACGACCTGGCCAACCTGCAGATCGGCACCGAGGGCGACGATCTGGTCTTCACGTTCGAGGTGGTGGCGCCGATCGTGAACTCGTGGGGCAGTCCCAACGGCCTGTCGGTGCAGACGTTCGACGTCTACATCGACCAGGACCCGGGGGCGGGCACCGGGGCGCGCACCCTCATCGACGGGCGCAATGCCGCCCTGGAGTCGGGCAACGGATGGGAGTACGGCGTCACCATCGAAGGATGGATGCCGGCGGTGTACACCGCCGACGCCGGAGGCGAGACGCTGGAGACGACGCCGACCATCCGGATCATCACCCTCGGCGACAAGCGCAAGGTGATCGCCCGCATCCCCCTGGCGGTATTCGGCGGAGGGGATCCCTCCACCTGGGGCTATGCGGTCGCCTTGATCAGCCAGGAGGGATACCCCTCCAGCGGCGTTCGCCGCATCCGCGACGTGATGCCCAACGCCGAGCAGTGGCGCCTGGGGGGCGGACCGGCCTCCGGCATCAGCCACACCCGCATCATGGATGTCGCCTGGCCCGAGGAGGGCGTCCAGGAGGCAATGCTCGGCACCTGGACGATCGCCGAGTCGATCGCCGAGTTGCGACCCGACGACTTCGGACTGGTTCCGCTGCTGACCGCCGGGGGATGATCCCCGGCGGTCGGCCGAGGTGCGTGGCCGGCCGCCCGCGACCTACGGCGCCGCGCCGAGCCTTCCCAGCCTGGCCCGCCGCTCGGGCGCTTCGATCCGGCGTATCACGTCACCCGACCGACCTGATCATGCCGCCGTCGACCTGCAGGGTCGCCCCGGTGATGTAGGAGGCCGCCTCCGAGAGGAGGAACAGCGCCGCTGCTGCGAACTCCCCCGAGCTCCCGTACCTTCCCAACGGGATCGAGGCCTCGATCCCGGACCTGACGGCGTCGGGGGTCGTTCCGCTGCGCCGGGCGGCATCCTCGTCGAGCGACAGGAGCCGGGAGGTGGCGATCCGGCCCGGGATCAGGTGATTCACCCTGATCCCGTCGGCCGCCCACTCGTCGGACAACAGCTTGGCGAGGGCGACCACGCCGGCCCGGAACACCATCGACATCGCCAGTGTCCCCACCGGCAGCCGGGTCGAGGCGGCGGTCATGAAGAGCACCGCCCCGCCCCGCCCCATGTGGGGCCGGGCCGCGGCAGCCGTCTCCATCGCCGAGCGCAGCGTCAGGCGGTAGGCGGCGTCCCACTGATCGGGCCCGGTGTCGCCAAAGCGGCCGGGTGGAGGCCCCCCGGCGTTGGGGACCAGCAGGTCGATCCCCCCGAGACCGGCGGCGGCATCGCCCACCCAGGCTGCCGCCGCACCGGGTTCGGCGACGTCGCACACGGCCGCATGTACCTCGGCGCCGGTCTCCCGCCTGATCCGATCGGCGGCGGCGTCGATCCGGGACTGTTCCCTGCTGCAGATGGCCACCCGGCACCCCTCGCCTGCTAGTGCCGCCGCAATCCCATACCCGAGGCCGTCCGAGGCGGCCGCCACCAGTGCTCGTTGTCCGTCGAGATGAAGATCCATGGACGGGACGGTACCGGCCCGTCAAGCGCGGTGCTTGCCAAGTTCGGTCCGGTCGATCCGTCCGGTCACCTGCCATCGCTTCGGCACCTCGGCTCCGGTCAGCCGGGAGCGGGCCCACGCCGCCACCGGGCCCTCCTCGAACCGGGCCCCCCCGGCCACTACCACCTCGGCTGTGACCGCCGTCCCCCACTCGGGATCGGGCACGCCGAAGACCCTCACGTCGGCGATCGCCGGATGGCCGGCCAGCACGGCCTCGACGGCATCGGGATGGACGTTGACGCCGCCGGTGACGATCACCCGGTCGGCCCGGCCGATCACGACGAGTCGGCCCGATGAGTCGAGACGGCCCAGATCGCCCGTCCGGAGCCAGTCACCCTCGGCCCGGAAGGGGCCCTCGATCGTCTCGGTGGCAACGGCAGGCCCGCGTACCTCGATCCTGCCGTCTCCGGAGACCCGCACCTCGAACCCATCGAGGGGACGGCCCGCCGTCCCCAGCGCTTCCTGCTGCTCCCCGGGAGCCACCGTGGCCACCTGGCTGCAGGTCTCGGTGGAGCCGTAGGTCGCCAGCACCGGCAGCCCGGCATCCATGGCCCGGCGCAGCAGGCCGGCATCCGACGGTCCTCCCCCGACCAGCACTCCCTTGACGCCTCGGTAGGGGCCGGGATGGGCTGCCAGCACCCTGCGCAGCATGGTCGGGACCAACGAGGCGTAGGCCACTTCGCCTTCGGCCAGCAGACCGGCGACTCGCCCGGCGTCGAAGCGCTCCTCCAGCACCACCGGGGCCCCCGCCTCGGCACACCGCCACAGGATCGACAGACCGCCCACGTGCGAGGTGGGCAGCACGCACAGCCACGGGTCGTCGGACCCGTTCCCGAGGTTGGCCCGCGACCCCGCCACCGACGCCTCGATGGCGGCACCGCTCAGTACGACGCCGGTCGGGGTGCCGCCGCTGCCCGACGTGAACACCACATAACGCGCCCTGGGGTCGGGGGGACCGCCACCGTCGGCCGGGGAGGCCGTTCGCAGATCGGCGAGGTCGCCGTCGGAGGCGAGTGCCCACAGGCCCCGCACCCCGGCCCGGCGGGTCTGCTCCATGGCGGCCGCCGCCGGGAGTCGGGTCGACACCGGCACCGCCCATGCCCCCGAGCGGGGGATCCCCCAGGCCGCCGCCGCCGCCCGCAGGTTCTGCTCACCCCAGAAGGCGACCCTCTCCCCCAGCGCCGGACCTGCCCCCCGCACCGCGGCAGCCACCCGATCGGCGAGATCGTCGAGATCGCCATAGGACAGGGTCGCGGCGGCGGTGATGACCGCCGGGGCGTCGGGGTCGAGGCGAGCAGATCGGCGAAGCCAGTCCATCAGAAGATCCTGTCGGAGCCACCGCTACGATACCGACCGTTCCAGCCACCCCCTGGAGGCGTCCCACATGGCCGTGACATGGGCCCCATCCGGCGACTACGAAGACATCGTCTACGGGACGATCAACGGGATCGCCAAGATCACCATCAATCGGCCGGAGGTTCGCAACGCCTTCCGGCCCACCACCCTCTTCGAACTGTCGGAGGCCTTCGAGGTGGCCAGGAACGACCCGTCGATCGGGGTGATCATCCTCACCGGGGCCGGCGACCAGGCCTTCTGCTCGGGCGGCGACCAGAGGATTCGCGGCGACGCCGGCTACCTCGACCCGAGAGGCACCCCCCGCCTCAACGTGCTCGACCTCCAGATCCAGATGCGGCGGATCCCCAAACCGATCATCGCCATGGTGGCCGGCTACGCCATCGGGGGCGGCCACATCCTCCACCTGGTCGCCGACCTCACCATCGCCGCCGACAACGCCGTCTTCGGGCAGACCGGGCCCAAGGTCGGCTCCTTCGACGGCGGATACGGCGCCGGGTTGCTGGCCCGGATGGTGGGCGACAAGCGGGCGAGGGAGATCTGGTTCCTGTGCCGCCAGTACTCGGCCGACGAGGCCTACCAGATGGGCATGGTCAACAAGGTGGTCCCCCTCGCCGAACTGGAAGACGAGACGGTCCGATGGGCCGAGGAGATTCTCGAGGGGTCCCCGCTCGCCATCCGGTTGATGAAGGCGGCCATCAACGCCGCCGCCGATGGGATGGCCGGCCAGCAACAACTGGCCGGTGACGCCACCCTTCTCTTCTACATGAACGAGGAGGCCCAGGAGGGCCGCAACGCCTTCAACGAGAAGCGCAAGCCCGACTTCGACAAGTTCCCCCGGCTGCCGTGAGTCGATTCCGGCCGTGGCTGATGGCGGCCCGGCCCCCGACGCTGCTGGCGGCAGTGGCCCCGGTCCTGGTGGGGAGCGGACTCGCCGCCCACGACGGCGCCTTCCGGTGGGACGTGTTCGTGGTGACGCTGGCGGCTGCGGTGCTCATCAACATCGGCGTCAACTTCGCCAACGACGTCTCCGACGCCCACCGCGGCTCCGACACCTCCGCCCGCATCGGGCCCACCAGGGCGGTGGCGGCCGGCCTGATCACGCCCCGGGCGATGTGGGCCGGGGTGGCCGTCTGCTTCGGCCTCGCCGCCGCCGGGGGCCTGTACCTGTTCACCGTGGCCGGTTGGCCGATCCTGGCGATCGGCGCTGCATCCCTGGCGGCGGCTCTCGGCTACACCGGCGGGCCGGCCCCGTATGGATACCGGGGCCTCGGCGAGGTCTTCGTGTTCCTGTTCTTCGGTCTCGCCGCCACCGTGGGCTCGCGGTTCGCCCACGATGGGGCCGCTCCGCTCGACGCCTGGCTGCTGGCGATCCCGGTGGGGATGCTGGTCACCGCCATCCTGGTGGCGAACAACGTGCGGGACATCGACACCGACCGGGTCGTCGGCAAGCAGACCCTGGCGGTGATCCTGGGGCGGAGTGCCACCCGGCACCTCTATGCAGCCTCGATGCTGGGGGGGTTCCCCCTCATCGCCGGGTTCGCCGTCCTCGGTTGGACCCCGGGAGCGACCGCCATCGCGCTGGCCGCCCTGCCGTTGGCGATCCCGCCGGTGCGCACCGTGTATCGGGAGACCTCGGGTCCGGTGCTGATCGGCGCCCTGCAGGGCACCGCCCGGCTCCATCTGGTCGTCGGGGCACTGCTCGGCTTGGGCGCCGCCCTGTAGGGTTCGGCCACCCACACCCCGCTCAAGCCTGCGACCACGGCGCCGAAGAGAACCTACGCCGCCCGGCGCATCATATGAATCACCGGGAGGCATGGGCCGGTCGATGACCGGCCGTATCGATCACATGGACCGGCCTGCAGGCCGGTCCAATCATGTCTGTAGGGTTGCGACCGTGGACGACCGCAACTACCGCTTCACACCTTCGTTCGTGGCGGCGCTCGCCGAACTCGGCGTCGCCCACGCCGCGGTGTCGCCGGGGTCGCGCAACACCCCGATGTCGATGACCCTGGCCGCCGAGGGCCGGATCCACGATTGGTCGCACCACGACGAGCGCTCGGCATCGTTCTTCGCCCTCGGGATCGGAAAGGCGAGCGGCGTCCCGGCACTGGTCGCCTGCACCTCGGGCACGGCGGCCGCCGAAATCCACCCGGCGGTGATCGAGGCCCGCTACGGACGGGTGCCCCTGATCATCGTCACCGCCGATCGACCATCCGATCTCTGGGAGACCGGGTCGCCGCAGACGATCGATCAGCGCGGCATCTACGGCAGCGCTCCGCTGTGGAGCCACGATCTCGACATCCCCGGCCCGGGCGAGGCCGCCCCCGGGTTCCCCGCCGCATTGGCCGCCCGCATGGTGGCCGGTGCCGTCGGGGGGCCCGGTCCGGTCCACCTCAACCTGCGGTTCCGGGAGCCGCTCGTCCCCCTCGAAGGGATTCCGGCTCCCGAGGGGCCGGTCCCCCGATTCGACCTCGGCATCGCCGTCCCCGACGAGGCGGCGATCGAGAGGATGGCCGCCGCCCTCGAAGGTAAGCGGGGAGTGATGATCGTGGGTCCCCAGCACGACCCCCGGGTGGCGGCTCCTGCCGCCGCCGCCGCGGCGGGCCTGGGTTTTCCGATCCTCCCCGATCCCCAATCGGGCCTGCTCGCCGGTGATCACGACCGCTCGATGGTGGTAGCTTCGGCGGCGGCTCTGGCGGAGGCGGGACTCCTCGACCACCTCGCCCCCGAGGCGGTCCTCCGGATCGGGCCCCCCGCCCTCTCCAAGTCGATCGCCGAGTGGCTGGCCACCCACCCCGGCATCTACCAGATGCACCTGGACCAGGATGGATGGCTCGATCCGGGCGCCTCGGTGTCCCGGGCGGTGCGGGCCGACCCCGCCGCCACCCTGTCGGCATTGGCGGCCGCGGTCCGCCGACCGGCGCCGGCGGGGTGGATGGATGCGTGGCGAGCGGCCGATCTGGCGGCCGGGAAGGCCATCCGGAGGGCGATCGGCGACCTCCCCTTCCCGACCGAGCCCGGGATCGCCGCCGTCGTCGGCGACGCCATCCCCCCGGGATCGCTGCTGTACGTAGCATCCTCGATGCCGATCCGGGACGTGTCGCTGACCTTCACCGCCACCGGGCGTTCGATCCGGATCGCCTCCAACCGGGGGGCCAACGGCATCGACGGGTTCCTGTCTTCGAGCCTCGGCGCCGCCGCCGTCTGGCAAGGCCCCGTGGTCGCCCTGACCGGAGATCTCTCGGCCCTGCACGATCTGACGGCCCTGGCAACCGCCGCCGCCGAGCACCTCCCGATCACGATCGTGATCGTCGACAACAATGGGGGAGGCATCTTCCACTTCCTCCGCCAGGCCGACTTCCCTGATGTGTTCGAGCGCCACTTCGGAACCCCCCACGGCCTGGATCTGGTGACGGCGGCGCGGGCGCTCGGGGTGGCGGCCACCCTCGTCGAGGATGCCGGGGCGCTGCGGTCGGCGGTGAGCCGAGTCCCCGACGCGCCCGGGGTCGTAGTGGTGAGAACTGACCGCCGCGCCAACGTGGAGGTCCATCGAACCATCTTGAACGCCGTGGCGGCCGCCCTCGGGCGCTAGGAACCGGTCAGCAGGGCGAGCAGTGGCCGCAGCTTGAGTCGGGTCTCCTCCACCTCGGCATCGGGGTCGGAGCCCACCACGATGCCGTTGCCGGCGTAGAGCACCGCTCGCTCCCCCCGGATGAGTGCGCAGCGAAGCGCCACCGCGATCTCACCATCCCCCCCGGCATCGGCCCAGCCGATCCCCCCGGCATACCAGCCGCGATCGATCTGCTCGAGCTTGGATTGGAAGGCGATCGCATCGGGGGAAGGATGCCCGCCCACCGCCGGGGTGGGATGGAGCGCCTCGGCCAACTCGAGCACGGTGGCCCGGGTGCGGCCGACGATGGGGGTCGCCAGGTGCTGCACCGTCGCGTAGCGATCCACCACCGGCGCCTCGGGGACGTCCAGCATCTCGGTGAGCGGCTCCAGGCGCCGGGCGATCTCGTCGACCACGATGGCTTGCTCGGTCCGATCCTTCTCGCTGGCCAGCAGCGCATCGGCCAGCCTCCGATCGGTCTCCGGCGAGGCACTCCGGGCGGCCGAGCCTGCCAGGGCCACCGTGGTCACCCGGGTCCCGTGCCGGGAGACGAGTAGTTCGGGGCTTGCACCTATGAAGGTGGAGTCCCCCGACTGCCAGCCATACACCCGGCTCTCCGGGTAGCGGTCCCGCAACAGCGCCACCAGATCGAAGGCGGAGATCGGCGACCCCAGCGTGACCCGCACGGTCCTCGCCAGCACCACCTTCTCCACGCTCCCGGCGGCGGCCGCCGCGGCCGCTTCGGCGACCGCCTCGCGCCACTCCTCGACGGCGGGGTGGGAGGAGACCGTCGCAGCGGAAGCACCCGGGGCGGCGACCGGGTCGGGCACCCGCAGCGAGGCGGCCACCGCCAGCACCGACCCGGGGGCGACCCCCGGAGGGACGGCCACCACGAGACGGGAGTGCCCGGCCTCCCGGACGACGGCGATCTGGGGCACCACCGCCGTCGCGGAGGGGAACGCCGCCCACTCTTCGGAGACCGGTCCGTCGGGTTGGTAGGAGAAGCCGATCATGGCGGTGGCGCCCCCGGCCAGATCCCTCAAGAGGGGGCGGAGCCGCCGCAACCGGTCGGCACCCGAAGCAGTCTCCTGCTGGGCGATTCCCAATCCACCGATCTGCCGGCCATCGGGAGAGCCGGAGAAATAGGCGGTGGCGAAGGCGGCAGCCCCCGACCGCACCAGGTCGATGGGGTCGAGGTCGACCTCGGCAGCCCCCACGGTGAGGCCGGAAGGGGCCCTGGCGAAGGTGGCGGCGAGATCGTCGATGGCGATTCGGGGGATCAACACGACAACACGGGATGTTACCGGGAGCCGGGATGCAGGCGGCGGCCGGGGTAGGGTCCTCGGCATGGATCTCTTCGATCTCGGCGGACGGGTGGCGGTGGTGACCGGGGGAAACCGCGGCATCGGCCTCGGCATGGCGGAGGGCCTCGCCGCCGCCGGTGCATCGGTGGCGATATGGGCCAGGGACGCGCAGCGCAACAAGGCGGCGGCCACCCGCCTCGGGCCCGGGGCCAGGGCATTCGGGTGCGATGTCACCGACGCCGCCTCGATCGCATCCGCCATGCAGGCCACGCTGGCCGCATTCGACAAGGTCGACATCCTGTTCGCCAATGCCGGGGTCGGCGGAGCCACCCGTTTCCAGGACCTCGACGAGGAGGAATGGGATCGGGTCGTCGACGCCGACCTCACGGGTGTCTACCGGGTGGTACGGGAGGTGGTGCGCCACCTCCAGGGGCGGGGGGCCGGTGGCTCGATCGTGCTGACTGCCAGCGTGTTCGGTTCCAGGGGCCTCCCCTACTCCCCCCACTACTCGGCGGCCAAGGGAGGGGTCGTCAACCTGGGCCGATCGCTCGGGGTGTTCCTGGCCAGGGACGGGATCCGGGTCAACGTCCTGAGCCCCGGTTGGGTCGCCACCGAGATGACCGACGGGGTCCGGGCCCACGACAAGTCCAACGAGGCGGCCATCGGGAGGACCCCGATGCGGCGCTGGGGCGAACCGGCCGACTTCGCAGGACCGGCGGTGTTCCTGGCGTCGGATGCCTCCCGGTTCATGACCGGGGCCGAATTGGTCGTGGACGGCGGCTACTCGGCGGGGTGAGTGCCCCGGTCCGGCTGCAACGCCAACCCGGCGATCATCCCTGCGACGACTTCGGGCCGTTCCATGGGCACGAAGTGGCCGGCGTCCTCGACGATCGCCACGGCGGCATCGCCGAGGCGGTCTGCCAGTTCCTCCAGGAAGGCGGCCGGATGGCTGTCCGAGTCGGCGCCTCCCACCACCACCGCCGGGCAGGCGATCTCGCCGAGTCGGTCCCACGCCCCGTGCACGGTGGCCGTCCGGTACCACTCCGCTTCCACCCCCGGAGCGCACTTGAGGGCCCACGTGCCGTCACGATCCTCGAAACCCCCGTCGAGGTAGGCATCGAGCGCCTCGTCGACCCAACCGGCGAAGGGGCCGCGGCCCGCCAAGCCCGACCGGGCGGCGCTCCTGGAGGGGAAGGAGGCTCGCCTCCGCTCGGCCCCGATCGCCAGCGGCAGGTGCTCGTAGCGGAGATAGGGGGGCGGGAAGACGATCGGCTCGATCAGGAGCAAGGCCCGGAACGATCCCGGCCTGAGCAGTTCGGCCATCACCAGGGCGGCGCCACCCGAGGAGTGCCCGACCCCGATGGGGCGAGCCCACCCGACCGCCTCCACACCGGTGACCACATCGCGGCCGAGATCCCACCAATCGAAGGGAGGCGGCCCGACCCCCGAGTCGCCGTGACCCCGCTGGTCGAGCGCCAGTACCCCGCGGCCGGGCAGGCGGCGGATCACCGGCCCCCACACCTCCTTGCAGAACCCGGTGGCGTGGGCATAGACGATCCCCGGGTCGCCCGGGGCGAGGTGAGCGGCGATCAGCAGTCCGTCGTGGGCCCGATACGTCTCCACCTAGAGGGGACCGCTGCCTTCGGTCTTGCGGTCGTCGATCTGATAGGTCACTTCGCTGTCGACCTTCACCACCCCGGCGATCCGTCGGGTCAGTTCCTCCAGAAGATGGACCTCGCTGCGGTTCTCCAACTCCCCGGAGAGGTGCACGACCCCGTCGGCGACCGTCACCGCCACCGTCTCGGGATCGAGGAAGAGCAGGCGGCGGATGATGTCCTCCCTCACTTCGTCCTCGATCACGTCGTCGGGCTTGGTGAACGCATTGACGATGTCCGCCCTGCTGATGATGCCGTGGACCAGGCCATCCCCCCCCACCACCGGGAGACGCTTGACGTTCCGACTCGCCATCAGCCTGGCGGCCTCGCCGATCTCGGCCTCGGGGCCGATCGTGACCACCCTGGTGGTCATGACCTCGGCAACCGTCTCGGCAACCGGCATCGCCGGCTCACCGTCTCCGAACAGGGCGTCGAGCAGGCTGAGCCGGTTGGGGAGGTCCCGGGATGCCTCCCTGCGGAGGAAGTCGTCCTCGGTGACGATGCCTATGAGATGGCCCCGCTCGTCGATCACGGGGAGCCCGCTCACCTTGTGGCGGACCATGATCCGGGCTGCCTCCTTGAGCAGCGTGTCGCCCCGGACACTGATGGGATCGGTGCTCATGATGTCGCGAACCTTCATGGCGTCTCCTCAGTCCCCCTTGGCTATGAGCACATCACAGGTCGCCTGGTTGACCACCCGATGACTGGTGCTCCCGAGCATCAGCGAGGCCAGGTCGCCCCTTCCCCGGCTTCCGACCACGATCAGCCCCGCCTCGACCTGCGCCGCGTAGGCGACCAGCGCATCCGGGGGGTACCCGTCGATCTCGACCCTGGTCACCCGGGCGCCGCCCGCATCGAGCACCGGGCCCACCTGGTCCCACACCGACTGCGACTGGGACTCGGCGAACTCGGTCATCCCCTCCGGGATGCCGGCCAGGACGGCCAGCATGGCCGCCGGGATGTGGCCGACATGAACGGCGTGGAGGTCGGCATCCAGCAACACGGCGAGGCGGGAGGCCTTGCGGGCGGCGATGGCGCTCCTGGTGGAGTCGTCGACGCCGACCACGATGATCACGACGGCCATTCCTCCGGTGGGTAGCGGTGCCGGCGCTGTGCCTCGAGACGGGCCGCATAGGCGGCCGCCTCGCTCCGCCGGCTCATGTCCAGTTTGGCGAGCACATTCGACACGTAGTTCTTGACCGTCTTCTCGGCAAGGAACATCCGTTCGGCGATCTCACGATTGGTGAGGCCCTCGGCGATCAGGTCGAGGATCTTGCGCTCCTGATTGGAGAGGCGGGCCAGCAGCGGATCATCGGGTTCCTCGCCGCGAATCCGGCGGAACACTCGCTCGGTCATCTCGGGATCGAGCAGCGACTCGCCCCTGCCGACCCGCTGCACGCTCGAGATGAGATCTGATCCCTTGATCTGCTTCAGCACGTAGCCGGACGCCCCGGCCATGATCGAGGAGAAGAGCGCTTCATCGTCGGCAAACGAGGTCAGCATCAGGACCCTGACCTCGGGCCATCGGGCCCGGATCTCGCGGCAGGCCTCGATGCCGCTGCCGTCGGGGAGACGGACGTCCAGCACCACGACATCGGGGCTCTCGTAGCCGACCCTCCGCACCGCATCGGCGACCGTACCCGCCTCGCCGACCACATCGATCCCATCCTCGGCGTCGAGGAGAGCCCGCAACCCCTCTCTCACGACCTCGTGGTCGTCGACCAGAACGATCCGCAACGAATCTGCCATGGGCACACCATAACGCTAGATGGACGTCCGCACCCGGGCCGCGTTGCCCGGGGCCAGGTGGCCGAAAGTCCCATGTAGGCTGAGTCCGTGGCCAGCGGCTTCACTCCAGAGCGAATCGCCGGACTGGTCGA
The DNA here is from genome assembly GCA_018821365.1 of Actinomycetota bacterium. Classification (GTDB taxonomy): domain Bacteria; phylum Actinomycetota; class Acidimicrobiia; order Spongiisociales; family UBA11373; genus JAHJML01. Next base: position 24,200 of record JAHJML010000166.1, read on the forward strand.
GGGGGCCGCGAGCGTCGCAGGACAGGTCGAACTCGCAGGCATCCTTCGGTCGACCGTCGAATTCGCCAAAGAGATCACCGGTGCCCGTTTCGCCGCCCTCGGGGTGGTGGGCGAGCACGGTGGCCTGGTCGACTTCATCACGGTGGGCATGGACGACGAGATGGTCCGCAGCATCGGCACTCCCCCCAAGGGAGTGGGGATGCTGGGCCTCATCACCACGACGGGCAAGACCATCCGGACCAGCGACATCGCCACCCACCCCGACTCGACCACCTACCCGGCCGGGCATCCCGCCATGGGGTCGTTCCTCGGAGTCCCGATCCGGGTGGGCGAGCAGATCTTCGGCAACCTCTACCTGACCGACAAGCCGAACGGGTTCACCGAGGAGGACGAGATCCTCATCGAGTTCCTGGCGGTGACCGCCGGGTCGGCCGTCTCCACCCTCCGCCTCCAGGACCGCCTGCGGAGGGCGGCGCTGCTCGAGGACAGGGAGCGGATCGCCAGAGACCTCCACGATTCGATCATCCAGGACCTGTTCGCCGTCGGCCTCAACCTGCAGGCGGCGGCTGCCCAGGTGATCACCGACCCCGAGGGGATGCGAAAGAAGATCGATGCATCGATCGATCACCTCGACGAGAGCATCGCTGCGCTCCGCCGCTACATCTTCGACTTGCGGCCGCCGGTGTGGGCCCGGCCCAACCTGAGAGAGGCACTGGCCGACCTGGTCGGGCAGTTGTCCGCCCCCTACCAGGCGACTGTCAGCCTGGAGGTCTCCTGCTCCGCCGACCTGGTGCCCCGCCACATCGCCGACGAATTGGTGGCGACCGTCAAGGAGGCCCTCTCCAATGCGCTCCGCCACTCGCGGGGAGACAGCATCGAGGTGCGGGTCGGCTGCGGGGCCACCCAGGCGGTGATGACGGTCGCCGACAACGGGGTCGGCTTCGATCCGTCCGGTCCCGGGAAGGGACTCGGGCTCAGCAACATGGCCAAACGGGTGGCGTCGGTAGGAGGCTCGTTCCGGGTCGACACCACCTCCGGCAAGGGCACGGTGGTGCGAGCCACCTTCCCCCTCGCCGCGGACTGAGCTTTGACGGCCATCACCGAACCGGATCCCCCTGGAATGGGCGAAGGGGCAACCCTGGGCCGAATGGCCCTATTGGGTGGTCTTTCGTCCCTGCCGGAGCCGGCCCCGCCGCCTCAGAATGGCCCAACGCCGCACGGGGACCGACGATGAACGCACCCATAGCCGATCTGCACGTCCGGGGCCCGGCGGCCCCGACGGGGGAAGCCCGCCACGACGCTCCTCGCCCTCTGATCACCAGGGCTCGCTGACATGCCCATCGGCATCGTCGTCGTCGGCAGTGGCGTGGCGGGACTCCACACGGCCAACTTGCTGGCGCGGCGCCTCCCCTCGTCGGCCGCCACGATTCGGGTGGTCGACCCGACCGGGCAGCACGCCTACCAGCCCGGTTGGCTGTCGGTGGCGCTCGACCTGGCACCGTCGGACCGGCTCAGCCGCGACGTGCGCACCCTGCTCCGCCCCGGCATCGAACTGGTCCTCGACAAGGTCGTCCGACTCGATCCGACGGCAGGCAAGCTCTGGTTGAGCCGCCTGGGAACCATGAGCTACGACTACGCCGTGCTCGCCACCGGCACCCGCCTCGATCGCGACGCGGTTCCCGGTCTCGAGGAGGGCACCCTGGACTTCTATTCCTTGGAGGGGGCCAGCCGCCTCCGGGAGACCCTGCGGGAGTTCACGGGAGGGACGATCCTCGTCGGCATCGCCGGCGTGCCCTACCCGTGCCCGCCGGCTCCTCTCGAGTTCGCCCTCCGGCTCGAGGAGGTGCTGCGACGCCGGGGGATTCGGGATCGGACCCGAATCCGCTACCTCTCCCCTCTCAACCGAGCCTTCCCCAACGAGGTGGCCTCGGCGTTGGTGGAGCCGATCCTGGAAGAGCGGGGGATCGAGATGGTTCCCTTCGTCAACGTGGAGGAGGTCGATCCCGCCGGGAAGCGGCTCTTCAGCCTGGAGGGCGAGACCTTCTCCTACGACCTGGCCATTCTGGTTCCCCCGCACCGGGGGTCGGCGATGGTGGACGACTCGGGCCTCGGCGACCCGGGCGGCTGGATTCCGACGGACCCGGCCACTCTCCAGGTACGAGGGTACGACCGCCTCTTCGCCATCGGCGACGCCACCGATCTGCCCATCTCGAAGGCCGGATCGACGGCCCACTTCGAATCGGCGGTGGTGGCGGAGCAGATCTCCGCCGCCATCGAGGGACGCCTGCCCGATCCGCGGACGGGCACCTACCGGGGCAAGGCCGTCTGCTTCGTCGGACTGGGAGGCCGGCGGGCAACGATCATCCAGGTCGACGAAGACCACCCTCCCCGGGTGGCCCGCCCCTCCCGCTTCTGGCACCTGGTTCGGTGGGCGTTCGAACGAGCCTATTGGCGCACGCTCAAGACAGGGCTCGGTTTCCGGGCAGAGAGGTTCCTGCCCCGCATCTGAGGCGAACCCGGCGCCGATCTCGCCCGGCCCGGTGAGGTCCTGATCCGCCGGCTAGCGGCCCCGCATCTGGGCGGCCGGGATGTCCTTGCGGCTCGGCAGCCACCGCTGCGGGACCGGGCGGACCCGCATCCGCAGGTCGACGACCCGCAGGCCGGAGCCCGGTTCGAGCACCTTGACCGGGTTGAGGTCGAACTCGGCGATCTCCGGCACGGCCTCCACGAGTGCAGAGAGCCGCAGCAGCGTCTCCTTGAGCGCCGGGATGTCGCCGGCCGGCCCGCCCCGGTACCCATCGAGGAGCCGGGCCGACTTCACCTCTTGGATCATCTCGTCGACATCGACATCGGTGAGCGGATGGATTCGGAAGGCGACATCACCGATCAACTCGACGAAGACTCCCCCGAGCCCGAAGGCGATCAGGGGCCCGAACGACGGATCCTCCGTCATCCCCACGATGACCTCGTGTCCCGACCCCACGAACTCCTGAACCAGGGCGCCTTCGGCGTCATCGACGACCGAGGTGACCCGATCGAACGCCTCACCGACCGCGGCGTCGCCCTGCACGTCGAGAACGATGCCGCCCACGTCGGACTTGTGGAGGGCGCTGGGGGCGATGACCTTGAGGACCACCGGGGTGCCGATCTCGGCGGCGGCCTCGATGGCCTCCTGGCGGGTGGTGGCCACCCGGGAGGCCGCTAGGCTGATCCCAAACGCCCGGAGCACGGCTTCGGCCTCATCGGGTTCGAGCCAGCCTCCCTCGGAGCCGAGGCGGGGGAGCGCATCCCAGATGACCTCCTGGGCCGCTTCCACGTCGAGGTCTTCGAACTCGACGACCTCGCCTTCGGGCCGTCCGGTCCACTCTGCGTAGCGGGCGGCCCTGGCCAACGCCCGGGCGGCCGGCTCCGGGAAGGTGTAGGAGGGCAGCCGGGGACCACCCACCGGCGTCGGAGGGATCTCCCCGGCATCCGCTTCCATGAACACCGTCAACAGCGTCTTGTCCGAGCTTCCCTCGGCGGCCACCTCATAGACGGCGGCGTGGATCGGCTGCAGCGATCCGGGTGAGATCGGAATGAAGATGACGATGACGGCGTCGATCTCGTCGCTGGCCAGCAGCGCCTTGAGACACGCCTTGTACTGATCGGACCCCGCCGATGCGATCATGTCGACGGGGTTCCTGACCGCAGCATCGGAGGAGAGGTGCGACTGCAGTTCGGTCCGCAAGGCATCCGAGAACTCGGGGACCTCCAGGCCCTCCGATTCGAGCGCATCCACACATAGGATCCCCGGACCACCCCCGTTGGTGAGGACGGCCACCCTGCGCCCCTTGGGGGCGGGTTGATTGGCCAACAGGGAGGCCGCCTCGAACATCTGCTCGAGGGTATCCACCCGGATCACGCCCGCCTGACGGAACAACGCAGACACCGCCACCTCGACGCTCGCCAGCGCCCCTGTGTGGCTGCTGGCGGCCCTGGCTCCGGCGGAGGTACGTCCCGACTTGACCGCGATGATCGGCTTCTCCCTGCCGATCCTGCGGGCGATGCGGGCAAACCGACGCGGGTGCCCGAACGACTCCACGTACAGGAGGATCACATCGGTAGCGGGATCACCCTCCCAATAGAGAAGGAGGTCGTTGGTGCCCACATCGGCCTTGTTCCCGACCGAGACGAAGGACGAGATGCCGATCTCCAACTGATCGGCATAGTCCAGGATGGCGATGCCGAGACCACCGCTCTGGGTGGACATGGCCACGTTGCCCCGGGGCGGGAACGTGGGTGCGAACGTCAGATTGAGGCTGACGGCCGGATCGGTGTTGAGCATCCCCATGCAATTGGGGCCGATCATCCGCATTCCCGAGACCCTGACGAGATCCCGCAGTTCTTGCTCCAGGGCGGTGCCCTCTGCGCCGGTCTCCGAGAAACCGGCGGAGATGACCACCAGACCCTTGACGCCCTTCTTGGCGCACTCCTCCACCACCGGCAGGACGAACCGGGAGGGGACGACGATGACGGCGACATCGATGGAGTCGGGGATGTCGAGCACGGAGCGGTAGGCCTTGATGGACCCCACTGCCGGGGCATTCGGATTCACCGGGAACACCGCCCCACTGAAGTGGGCATCGACGACGTTGCGCATCAGACGACCACCGATCGACAGTTGCTCCCGACTGGCGCCGATGATCGCCACGCTGCGGGGGTAGAAGATCGGGAGCAGCGAATTGGCGACCGCCTGCTGCTCATGGGCGGACTCCACCCGGAGGGCCTCGTCGCTCTTGACGACGGGGAACTCGACCTCGTAGACCCCCTCGCCCATCCCGCGCTTCATCCGGTAGCCGGATCCACGGAACAACCGCATCATCGGGTAGTTCTCGGGAAGGACGAACGCCCGAAACGCCGTGACACCGTTGTTGCGGGCGTAGTTGGTCAGATGGGACAGCAGGTGGCTGCCCAGACCCCTTCCATGGTGGGCGTCCTCCACTTCGAAGGCCACCTCTGCGGCGGTCGGATCGTCCTCCATGCGGTCGTAGCGGCCGACGGCGACGATGTCGTGGCCGATCTCGGCAACGAACGCCATACGATCGTCGTAGTCGACGGTGGTGAAGTACTCGAGCTCCTCGTCGGTGATGTCCCGCTTGTGGGTGAAGAAGCGGTGGTAGATGCTCTCCCGCCCCATTCTGCGGAACATCGCACCCATCCGCTCGGCGTCGTCGGCCGTGACGGGCCGGATGCGGGCCATGCCGCCGTCGCGGAGGACGACGTGGAAGTCGTATTCGGCCGGGTAGGCGGCCACGGTGTTCTCCTCTGTCGCTCTCGTTCCTGGTGGGCTCAGCTGCCCGGGGGCCGATAGCTCACGGCCTTCACCGAGGCCTCGTCGATCTCCTCGGGAGTCAACAGCATGACCGTGTTGAACGTGGCGCCGCCCGAGGCGACCACCGCCATGCTGACCGCGACCATGTCGGCGTTGCTGGGGAGGGTGAGGATGATGTAGAGGTCGTCCTCCCCCATCGCGTAGTAGAACGCCTCGACCTCGCCGCCGAGGCCCTCCACCATCGTGCTCACGGCCTTGCGGCGATTCCGGCCGCCGTCGCGCAGGAGCCCGCGGGTCCCTTCGGCGCTGTAGGAGACCTTTACGAGGTACTTCGGCATGAGGCAATCCTTTGCTGGGGCGTACCCACCGACGGTACCACCGCCCGGTTCGATCGCTTAGGGCCGAGAGTCCCTGTGCATTGGCCACCCGGCCGGGCGCGAGGCGGTCAGGCGAGCGCCACCAGATCGAGCAGGGACTCGTCGAAAAAGGTGACCTGTCCCTCGGGCATCAGCACCGCCCGATCCGGCATCAGTGCCCCCACGAAGTCGGTGTCGTGGCTCACCATCACCACGGTCCCCTGGTATACACGGATCGCCCCGAGGAGGGCCTCCTTGGCCTGCGGATCGAGGTTGTTGGTCGGCTCGTCGAGCAGCAGGACGTTGTGGCGACCCACCACCAGTTGAGCGAGGGCCAGTTTGGTCTTCTCGCCTCCCGATAGGGTCCCGGCGTGCTGGTCGATCTTGTCGGCGAGCAGGAAGTGGCCGAGGACCGCCCGCAGCATCCGATCCGGTTCGGTGGAGGCCATCCGCATGTGCTCCAGCACGGTGGCGTCGGGGTCGATCGACTCGTGCTCCTGGGCGTAGTAGCCCAGTGAGACCCGATGGCCGACCTCCACCTCGCCGAGGTCGGCAGGCTCCTGACCTGCGAGCACTCGCAGCAGGGTGGTCTTGCCCGCCCCGTTGAGTCCTATGATCAACACCCGCTCGCCGCGCTCGACGTGCACGTCGACATCGACGAAGACCACGTTGTCCCCGAACGCCTTGGCGAGCCCGGCCGCCTGCAGCGGGATCCGGCCCGACGGCTCCGGTTGGGGGAACTGCATCGCCACCCGGCGCCCGACCGAACCGACATCGACGAGTTGGCCCTTGATTCGATCGGCCCGGGTTTGCATGCTCTTGGCCCGGCGTGCCAACTTCTCGGATCCCCCCTTGAAGCGGCGGACGTTGTCCTCCAACTGCGTGATCTTCAGGTCCTGGATGCGCCGCTCCCGTATCCGCAATTCCCGGCGGCGCTGGCGCTCTGCCAGATAGTGGCCGTAGTTGCCGCGGTAGGGCTCCAGTCGCCCCTGCTCGAGGGCCAGCACACTGGTGATCGACTCGTCGAGGAGCGGAAGGTCGTGGCTGATCACGAGCAGGGCCCCCGAGTACTCCGCCAGGTACCGAAACAGCCATCCCTTGGCGTCGAGGTCGAGGTGATTGGTCGGCTCGTCGAGCAGCAACGTGTCGGTCTCGGCGAACAGGATGCGGGCCAACTCCACCCGGCGGCGCTGACCGCCCGACATCGTGACGATCGGTTGCGCCAACTCGGCGTCGCCCAGGCCCACCGAGGCGGCCACCCTCCTCGCCTCGGCCTCGGCTCGGTACCCGCCCCGGACCTCGAAGTCGGCCTCGAGGCGACTGAAGCGCCCGATCAACTGCTCCCGCACCGCAGATTCGGCCGTCTCCATCTTGCGGCGGGTGTCCTCCATCGCCTGCTGGACGGCGCCGATCTCACGGGCGGCCAGCACCCGCTCCAGTGCGGTCGCCAGCGGATGGTCGAGTTCGGGCAGGGCGGCCTCCTGGGAGAGGTACCCGATGCTTCCCGACCGGGCGATCACACCTTCGACCGGCTCGAGACGTCCCGCCAGGGTGCGGAGCAGCGTGCTCTTCCCGGCGCCGTTGGAGCCGACCAGGCCGACCTTGTCACCGGGGTGGAGGGCGAAGGTGGCGGCATCGACGAGGCGGCGGATTCCGGCCTCGACGGAGAGGTCTTTGACGATGATCACCGAGGCAGGTTACCGGGAGCGGCTAATCAATCGTTTCACAGCCTGCGAAACCGGTCTCCCCACCGGTGCACACGTCCGTCCCGGAACCGCCGTTCAGCCGATCGACACCGCGGCCGCCGAGCAGCGTGTCGTCCTCGGAGCCGCCCCGCAGTCGATCGTCGCCGGCCTGGCCTCTCAACTCATCGTCACCGGCGCCGCCCCGGACGGTGTCGGAGCCGATTCCGCCGTGGAGGTGATCGGCTCCGGGGCCGCCCGCTATCACGTCTTCGCCCAAACCACCAAACAGGTGGTCGGCGCCCGACCCCCCGTAGAGGCGGTCGTGACCCCCTTCCCCGAATACCAGATCGTCGTCGGCGCCGCCCCGCAGCGAGTCGTTGCCGATGCCGCCACAGAGGATGTCGGCGCCGGACCCTGCCCGCAGAGTGTCGTTGCCGGCACCGCCGACGATGACGTCGTGGCCCGAGGTGCCCACCAGTTCGTCACTGCCGGGCGTTCCCTCGAGCGTGGCAGGAGCGCCCTCGCAGGCGACCAGGCCGGTCGTGTCGAGGATCCACTGGTCGTAGGTGGCGAGACGGGTGTAGTACCCGTAGTCGCCCGGGTCGGCGCAGCCGTAGCCCCACGACACGATCCCGGCCTGCCGCCAGCGATCCCCCTCGGCGACGATCAGCGGCCCCCCACTGTCCCCCTGGCACGAGTCCAAACCGCCCTCGGGGAGGCCGGCGCAGATCATGAGTGCGGGGAAGAACTCGCCGGGTGGGACCGCCGCAGTGCATTCCGCCGCAGTCCGAATCGGCACGTCGACCTCCCGCAGCACATCTTGGACCCCGGTGCCGGTTCCCGGCGGGTTGTTCTCGGTGACCCCCCACCCGATCACGGTGGACACCACCCCGGGGTCGAACCAACCCGACAACGCTTCGGTCGCCCAGTAGATCGGCTCCCCCGCGGTGGCGGCCGTGGCCATTTTGAGGAGGGTGAGATCGTTCTCGTAGGTGTCGGTATCCCACCCGGGGTGCTCGTGGATCTCGGCCACCGCGATCCTCTCACCATCGGTGCTGGTCAACACGTCTCGTCCCACCACAATGTCGAAGGCCGCCGCCGTCCAACCTTCGGTGCAGTGGGCGGCCGTCAGGAACCACTCGGCATCGAGCATGGTGGCGCCGCACCGCAGGCCGTTCTTGGCATTGGGGGCGTTTCGCCATACCAGGGCCGCCATGAAGGGATAGTCGCCGGGAGTGACCTCGGTGCCGCCGACGATCTGCGGCGTGGGCGGAGCCGGTTCCGGGGTACCGGCGCCGTACCCGGGCACGGCGGCGAGAACGACCATGGTCAGGGCAAGAGAGAGGGCCGGGCCGAGGGTGCGGTTGGAGGGTCTCACGGCGGCCACCATAGCGCCGGGCGGTGACAGCGCCCGGGTGCCACTCACATCACCCGGGCGCCGGACACGGATCGGTCTTCCCGCCGGGATGCTATCGAAACCGGACCGGACGTGCCGGGCTACCCGAACCGGGTGATCACCTGGTCTCCGAAGATGCGTACCCCATCGACCCCGATGTTGCCGATGACGACCCGGTCGGCGCCCATCCCTGCCCACTGCTCGATCGTGGCCGGATCCGGCTTGCTCCCCACCGTGATCTCCAGGGCGTCGGGGTCCCGTCCGGCCTTTTCGGCACACCGCCGGGCGTGGTCGATGAGATCGGCCACCGTCTCCGGGGACCCGCCGTTGGGGAAGAACCCGTCGCCCAGTTCCCCGGCCCGGCGGGCGGCCCGCCTGCTGTGACCGCCCACGACGATCGGGATGGGCCGCTGCACCGGCCGGGGGCGGCTGTACACGTCCTCGAACGAGGCGAACTCGCCCCGGTGGGTGGCGGGGCCTGCCCCCCACAGCGCACGCAACGCACCGATGTAGTCGTCGGTGCGGGCACCCCGATCCTCGAACGGCACCCCGAGCGCGGCGAACTCCTCGGCCAGCCATCCCGACCCGATCCCAAGGATCAGCCGCCCCCCGGACAGCACATCGAGCGATGCCGCCTCCTTGGCGAGGATCACCGGATTCCGCTGCGGGAGGATCACGATGCCGGTCGCCAGTCGCAGGGTCCGGGTCACCGCCGCGAGGTAGGCCAGCCAAACGAGCGGATCGGGCAGATCGAAGTCCTCGATCCCTCCGGCCATCTTCCCCGACCGGCTGTAGGGGTAGGGGGACCGGTATCCCGCCGGAACCACGACGTGCTCGACCGTCCACAGCGAGTCGAAACCGGCCTGCTCGGCGGCGACCGCCAACTCGGCGGCGCCCTCCCCAGTGACCGCCGGCCCCGTGTTGGCGAACGCCATCCCGAATCTCATCACGGCACCCTACTTCCCGTCAGCGGCGCCAGAGGTGGCGGGTGAACAGGAGCAGCACCGGGAAGATCTCGAGCCTCCCCAGGATCATCAGAAACGACAGCAGCCACTTGGCGGGCGCCGTCAGCACCGCGTAGGTGCCGGCGGGCCCGACGTCGCCGAGGGCCGGTCCGAAGTTGCCGAGGGCCGAGGCCACCGCCGAGGCCGAGGTCACCAGATCGGTCCCCGCCCCGAAGACGGCCTCGGCGAGGGCCAGCAGGAAGGTTCCTCCCACGAACGCCATCATGTAGAAGAGGAAGAACGACTGGACGCTGTGCACGATCTCGGGGTCGATCGGGCGGCCTTCGTAGCGGGGCGTCAGGACGGCATCGGGATACAGCATCCGCTTGAGGTCGGCGCCCGAGGAACGCAGCAGGATCCCGAACCGAAACGTCTTGACGCCACCCGAGGTGGACCCGGCCATGGCACCGAAGAACATCATCCCCACCACCAGGATCTGCAGCCACTCCACCCACTGGCCCCAGTCGGTGGTGAAGAACCCGGTCGTGGTGATGAGGGCAACGGCCGAGAACACGCCGTTCCTGATGGCGTCGCCCGCCGCCCCTCCCGCCGCCCACAGGCCGGCGACCACGATTCCGGCAGCCGCCAGGACAAGCATGCCGTACGTGCGGAACTCGACACTCCTCAGGTACTCCATGGGATCGCGGAGCGCCCGATAGTGGAGGACGAATGACACGCCGGTGAGGAACATCAGCACGATCACCACCCACTGGGTGTAGGCCGAGAAGCCCGCCAGAGAATCCGCCCTGGTCCCGAACCCCCCTGAGGCGGCGGTGGTGAATCCGTGGGCGATCGCATCGAACATGCCCATGTCGCCGAGTGCCAGCAGCAGGATGGCGAACCCGGTGAGGACGGCGTACAGCAGCCACAGGCGCTTGGCCGTCTCGCGGAAGCGGGGGGTGAGCCGCGATGGCTCGGGACCGGTGGTCTCGGCCCTGGCGAGTTGCACCCCGCCGACTCCGAGCCAGGGGAGAATGGCGATGGAGAGGACGATGATCCCCATCCCCCCCATCCACTGGGTCATGGCCCTCCACATCAGCATCCCGTGGGAGAGCACCCCCGGATCAGCGAGCGTGGTCGAACCGGTGGTGGTGAAGCCGGAGGCGGCCTCGAACAGTGCATCGGTCGGGTCGGCGAGCGAACCGGTGAGCAGGTACGGCAACGACCCGAACACCATGATCACGAAGTAGATGAGCCCGGCCGTGGCAAAGGCCTCCTTGGCGGTGATCTGCCCTCTGGTGCCGGCCCACCTCCAGGCGATGAACCCGACGGCTGTCGAGATGGCCGCCGCTGCCAGGATCCAACCGGCATCGTGCCATTCGCGGTAGATGGCCGCCGTGGCGGCAGCCGGGAGCATCATCATCCCGACGGCTACCACCACCACCCCGACGGTCGCCGAGAGCCTGCCGGCCATACCGGGCCGGAGTCGTGAGAAGCCGGGGATGCGAGAAAAGACCGGGGCACTCACCCGACGAACATCCTCTCGACGGCCTCGATGGCGTCCGGCAGCGCCAGCACCACCAGGTGATCCTCGCCCTCGATCACGGTGTCGCCGGCCGGCAGGAACGCCTCACCCGCCCGTATGAACCCACCGACGACGGCACCCGCCGGGACGTCGAGGTCACGCAAGGTTCTGCCCACCGCCGGCGCTGCGGGGCCGACCAGCATCTCCATGGCTTCTGCCCGGGTGTCCTTGAAGGTGGCTACCGAGAGGATCCGATCCCGTCGCACGTAGCGGAGGATCTCGTTGGCGGCGGCCACCCGGGACGACACCGTGGCGTCGATGCCGACGTCCTTGAGGAGTCCGGCCACCGCGAACCTGCCGAACCGGGCGATCGTCCGGGGCGCCCCGACCGCCTTGGCCACCAGGCATCCCATCAGATTGACCTCGTCCCACCCGCTCAGTGCCACCACCACGTCGCCGGATCCCAGTTCCAGCCGCTCGAGCAGTTCCGGTTCGGTCGGGTCGCCCCCGATGACCATGAGGTCGGTGGAGCGCGAGACGGCCCGTGCCCTTTCGGGGTCGGCCTCGACGATCACCACCTCGTAGCCCTCGCCCGCCAGTTGGACCGCGGTGATCTGGGCCACCTTGCTGCCGCCCAGCACCACCACCCGCCGAACCGGACGGTGGGTGATCCCCATCAACCCGACCGCCAGCGGCACGTCTGCGGCTCTCACCATCAGCAGCACATGATCGCCGGCCTCGACCTCGGTGCTGCCGCGGCCCGCCATCAGCCTGCCGTCGCGCACCGTCGCCGCCAGGACCCAGCGACCCCGCGACGACTCGCGCATCGCGGCGACCGTCTTGCCGGCGAAGGCGGCGTCGGGCCGTACCCGGCCGCCCACCAGGATCAGATCGCCTCCGGCGAACTCCACGAGGTCGGAGACGCCCGAGTAACGGACCAGGGACCCGACCTCTTTCGCCACCGAGAGCCGGGCGTCGATCATGAGGTCCACTCCGAGTCCCGGGCCGACCTCCCTGAGATCGGGGTCCTCCACCCTGGCCACCGTGCGCCGGGCGCCCAACTGCTTGGCACTGTGGCAGGCCAAGACATTGGCGCCGTCCGAGTCGGTCACAGCCAGCACCAACCCGGCCCGTTCGACTCCCGCCTTGCGCAATGCCGCCGGGCTGGCGCCGTTGCCGTGGACGACCAGACAGTCGAGTCGGTCCTGAACCGAAGCGGCCCTGGCCTCGTCGGCCTCGATCACCACGACATCCTGGCCCTCGGCGGTCAACCGCTCGGCAAGGTAGAGGCCGTCGTGGCCGGCGCCGATGATCACCACCCGCATCGCTGCCCGACCTTCGCTCGGATGGCGCCAGGGTAGACGCGCCGGAGGGGCCCCGAAGGGCCCCTCCGGCCGCATCCGCGGGGACTCAGGCTTCGGCGCCCGTCGCTGGCGCCTCGTCTCCGCCCGGACCGAATCCGCCCGGACCGCCGGGGCCGCCGCCCCAGCCGTGGCAGCCCCCGCCCATCGGCCCCATCGGCCGTTCGGGCAGGCCGTCGTTGACGAAGGCCGTCAGGTGGTCCTCGATCTCGGCCAGTCGCTCGTCGGCCTGCGCCTGCGTGATCCTGCCGTCGTCGACCGCCTGGGCCAGCTGGTCCTCGGCCTCGGCGACCAGGGCTGCGATCAACTCGTCGGCCTGATCGCCGGCGATCTCGGCGAGTGTGGCGCCATCCCGCAACTGGTCCACCAGGTCCTCGACGTCGATGCCGAGGAACTCGGCGGCGGCTCCGAGGCCCTGCCGGACCCGCTCCACCCTGCCGCGGGGACCGAACCCGTCGGCCAGTTGCTCGGCGACCACCTCGGCCTGGCCCTGGGTGATCGTCCCATCCTCGACGAGCGGAGCAAGCCGCTCGACGATCACAGCGACGCCGCGAGCGATCTCGTCGCCGGTGGCGGTCTGGGTGGTGTCGGATTGGTCGGTCGGGGTCTCGTCGGATTGTGCCAACGCAAAGCCCGACATCGTGAGAGCGGCCACCACCAGGACGGTGAAGCCGATCTTGAGTGTCTGTTTCATGACACCCTCCTCGCTGTCGCTTCGGTCCGGGGGGACCCTGTCGAGCATCACTATCGGGTGCTCGTGTTCGACGTCGGTAAAGACCGCTTGAGGTTTGACGACAGGTTGGCGGACCGTTCGACGCCATCAGGAAGGCGGCTGTGGCCGTTTCGGCGGCCGGGCCTGAGATCACCTGCTGCGCCGGGTTCGGCCACTTCGCTAGCGTCTCGGACATGGGTGACGTCCTGTGGGCCCCCGATCGGGAACAGATCGAAGCCACCTCCCTGTGGCGGTTCATGCGATCGCTGCCGGAGCCATTCGACACCTACGACGACCTCTGGCAGTGGTCCATCACCGAACGGGGCGCCTTCTGGCAGGCGGTTTGGGACCACGCCGGCATCGTCGCATCCCGGCGAGCGGACCGACCGGTCGGGCGCCAGTCGATGCCGGGCACCGAGTGGTTCCCGGGTGCCAGGCTCAACTTCGCCGAGAACCTGCTGCGGAGGTCCGACGACACTCCGGCGATCATCGCCACCGCCGAGGGGAGGGCGGCCGGCACGATCACCTGGCGGGAGTTGAACCGCAGGGTGGCCGGAGCACAGCGCGGCTTGCGGGCGGCCGGGGTCGAAGCGGGGGACCGGGTGGCCGCCCTGATCCCCAACTGCCCGGAGGCGATCATCGGAATGCTGGCCGCCGCCTCGATCGGCGCCGTGTGGTCGTCGTGCTCCCCGGACTTCGGTCCGCTGGGGGTGGTGGACCGCTTCGGCCAGATCGAGCCGAAGGTGCTGATCGCTGCCGACGGGTACCGGTACAACGGCAAGGTCATCCCACTCGAGACCACCATCAGGGCCGTGCTCGACGCGATCGCCCCTCCCGACCTGGTTGTGGTCGTGGACTTCGCAGGGACGGCCCCCGATCCGGGACGGGATTGGCAGCCGTGGGCCGAGTTCGAGCAGGGCGGCGGCGAACGCCCCGACTTCGCCCAACTGCCCTTCGACCATCCGCTCTACATCATGTACTCGTCGGGCACCACCGGGCCCCCCAAGAGCATCGTGCACTCGGCAGGCGGGGTGCTGATCAAGCACCTCAGCGAGCAGATGCTCCTCTCCGACGTCAGGATCGGCGACCGGGTGTTCTGGTTCACGACCTGCGGGTGGATGATGTGGAACTGGCTGGCGAGCAACCTCGCCTCGCAGGCCACCGTCGTCCTCTACGACGGGAGCCCCGCCCACCCCGACCTCGGGGCCCTCTGGCGTCTGGCGGCGGAACACGGGATCACCCATTTCGGGTCCAGCCCCAAGTTCCTGCGCTCCTGTGCCAACCGGGGCATCGTGCCCGCCGACCTCGGTCTCGATGCACTGCGGTGGGTCGGCTCGACCGGCGCCCCCCTCAACCCGGATCAGTTCGACTGGGTGCATCGGCATGTGAGCGACCGGGTCAACATCTCCTCGATCACCGGGGGCACCGATCTCGTGGGGGTCTTCGCCGGAGGGGTGTCGATCCTCCCGGTCCGGCGCGGCGAGATCACCGCTCGGTGGCTCGGCATGGCGGTCGACGCCTTCGACGAGGAAGGGCGCTCGCTCGTCGGTGAGCAGGGTGAGTTGGTGTGCACCGCCCCCTGGCCCACCATGCCGATCTCGTTCTGGAACGACCCCTCCGGCATCCGCTACCGGGCCGCCTACTTCGAGATGTACCCGGGGGTCTGGGCGCACGGCGACTACGTCGAGATTCGCCCGGAGGGCGGCCTGCTGGTCACCGGCCGCAGCGACACCACCCTCAACCCGGGCGGGGTGAGGATCGGGACCGCTGAGATCTACCGGGCGGTCGAGCGGTTGCCCGAGATCGACGACGCCATCGTGGTCGGACACGACATCCCCAACGATCAGGAGGTGGTCCTGTTCGTCACCATGGCCGAGGGGGTCGAACTCGACGACGAACTCCGCAGCCGGATCAGGACCGCCATCCGTGCCAATGCGACCCCCCGCCACGTCCCGCATCACATCTTCGCGGTAGCGGCCATCCCCTACACGATCAGCGGCAAGAAGGTCGAGAAGGCCGTCCGCAAGATGCTGGCAGGCCAGCCGGTCCTCAACCGCGATGCCCTCGCCAATCCCGAATCCCTCGACGAGTACGCCGCCTTCGTCGAGCGACTCTGATGCCCCGGCGGGCCGGTCGGGTACCGTTGCCGATCATGGATCGCCGCGAGTTCCTCAAAGCCGCAGGCGCCACCGCCATCTGGCTGTCGCTGGCCGGATGTGGTGGAGGGACGGCGTCCGCAGAACGCAAGCCCAACATCGTCCTATTCATGGCCGACGATCTCGGGTATGAGACGCTGGGCGCCTACGGCGGCACGTCGTTTTCCACACCCGTCCTCGACGGCCTGGCGACCGGCGGCATTCGGTTCGACCACTGTTACAGCCAGGTGTTGTGCACCCCGTCGCGCGTCGAGATCCTCACCGGCCTCTACAACCAGAGGAACTACACGGCATTCGGCATCATGGCACCCGGGCAGACCACCTTCGCCCACGTCCTCGCCGACGCCGGATACGCGACGTGCATCGTCGGGAAGTGGCAGTTGTACGGGGCGGCCAACGCCCCCGAGGACCTGCAGGGCACCGGGACCCTCCCCGATGCGGCCGGGTTCGACGAGCACTGTCTCTGGCAGGTGACCGGACGGGGGTCCCGGTACCTCGACCCCGAGATCACCCAGAACGGCGAGATCCTCCCCGACACGGGCGGTGAGTTCGGGCCCGATGTCTTCGCCGCCTATGCAACCGATTTCATCGCCAGGCAGGGCGAGCGGCCGTTCCTCCT
Source organism: Actinomycetota bacterium (assembly GCA_018821365.1). Classification (GTDB taxonomy): domain Bacteria; phylum Actinomycetota; class Acidimicrobiia; order Spongiisociales; family UBA11373; genus JAHJML01. The sequence continues at coordinate 40,265 of JAHJML010000166.1, forward strand.
CTACTACCCGATGGTCCTCCCGCACGCCCCGTTCACCGAGACGCCCAACCATCCCGATTGGCCGACGAAGCCTGGGAACGATCCCGCCCTCTTCGGGGGCATGGTGTCCTACATCGACGAGATCGTCGGGCGGATCGTCGCGGCACTCGACGACAACGGGGTCCGCAACGACACCCTGGTGCTGTTCACCGGAGACAACGGAACGGACTCACGCATCACGTCTGTCGTCGGCGGCACCCCCGTCACCGGGGGCAAGAGCACCACGACGGACACTGGAACCCATGTGCCATTGATCGTCAACTGGCCCGGCACCGTCCCGGCCGGCCGGGCAACCGACGACCTGGTCGACTTCAGCGACGTCCTGCCGACCATGGCCGCATTGGCCGGTATCGAACCACCCAGCCGGACGTAGATGGGACGTATGTCCAAGAGTCAGGGAGTACGGGGCGCAGCTACCCGTTACAGTGTATTTTTTGGGGGACAGATTACGACGTACAGGC
>JAHJML010000167.1 GCA_018821365.1 Actinomycetota bacterium
TCGTCGACCATCCTGGAGAGATCGTGCGTCTCACTGATGATCAGCGAGACCATCTCCGCCGAGGTCTCAGAGGCGGCGACATCGGGGTCCTCCTCGAGAATGTGCGCCAGGCCGAAGATCGACGTCAGTGGGGTCCGCAACTCGTGGGAAGCATTGGCGACGAACTCGTCACGGGCCTTGCCGAGTTCCTGCTCAGACTCGAGGCGGACCTCCAACTCGGACTGCCGCTGTTGACGCTGCGACAACTCCCGATACAGCAGGATGACGGCGGTGGGAACCAGGAAGGCCACCAGGAAGCGGACCACGTCACCGACCCGTCCCATGGTCTCGTTGGCCGTCGCCACCTGGGACGCCTGGTAGTCGCGCTCGACCACGATCGCCCCGGTCACCTCCTTGAACTGCTCGTCGAGGACCGTTGCCTGCGCCTGAGCCAGCGTCGAGTCGCCGGCCGAGACCAGATCCCGGATCGACAGCACCGTGGTCTCGAACGCCTCGGCGGCGACGGCCAGGCGGATGTCGAGACCCCCGGTCTGGTCGTCGAGTTCGTCGAGGCTCACCGAGAGGTCGTTGAGAGCCACCTCGGCCTCCCCGATCGCCAGGGCGATGCCGTCGGCGGCATCGAACCCGAACTCGCGCTCGAGCACCGCGAGATGGGTTGCCATGCCGGCCTGGGCACGGATCACCGTGGATGCCCGCAGCGCCTCGTCGGCGTTGTGGAGGGCTTCGGCGTGAGCCGATACCTGCCGGGTTCCGAAGGCGATCGAGAACACCAGTGCGAACACGAGCACCATCACCACGCCGGCGCCGAGCGCGATCGCAGCGAGGCGGGTGCGCTTGGGGCGCAACCGGCCCAGGCGGTGAGGTCGGCGCATGCGGCGCCTGTGAGAGGCCATCGGTGGCCTATCGACCACCGGTGCCCGCGGGTTGACCACTTCGCCGATCGAGATCAGAAGACGTCGGGCCGCTCAGATCCGTTCGGAGAGCACGGCGACCAGACTCTCCTGCAGGAAGCCGAGCATCCGGAGCACGGTGATCTCCACCAATTCGGCTTCCACCGCCTCGCCCTCCCAGCCGTCCTCCTCGATCCCGAGTCGGGCCGCCACCTTGAGGCGGGCCTCTCCGATGGCACGCAACCAGCACTCTGCGTCGGCGGGGTCGAGCAGATCGTCTTCCAGGGTCTCCTCCAGGCGATCCCGATCGCCGGTCAGGGCCGACTCCAGCATGCCGGCGGTCAGGTCTCCGAAGCGGTCGGCGGCGTCGGGATCGTCGAGGTGTCCGACGGCTCGCAGTCGAGCCCACGCGGGGTCGCCGGGATCGGCGCTCCGGTTGCGAAGCAGTATCGGCACCGCTCGCAGCACCTCGCGCTCCGCGGGAGCCAGCAGGACGGCGATGTGGCCGCCGGAGTTCATGAATGGGTACATCACAGGCGCTCCAGGGTGGCCCACAGACCGTGGTGATGGAGGCGGTGGCAGTCGGCCTCGGCCTTCTCCAGCGGCCCGTGGGCGACGACCGCTCTCCCCTCGTGGTGCACCGCCAGCATCAGACGGGTGGCCTCCTCCAACGAGTGGCCGAACAGCCTCCGGAACACGAACACGACGTAGGACATCAGGTTGACGGGGTCGTTCCACACCACCACCTGCCAGCCGCGGTCGACCTCGAAGGTCTCGCGGACCTCCGGTCGATCGATGCGATCGGGGGCGATGGTCACGTCACGACCTGGGATCACGGCGGCCACCGCGAGCGCGCTCCACGTTGAGCCACTCCTCGAAGTCGATGCGGGCCACCCGCCACTCCCGGCCCATCTTGACGGCCGCCAGATCCCCGCTCCGGAGCATCCGGGTGACGACGAAGGCGGACACGCCCATGTAGTCACAGATGTCGCTGACCGACAACCACTCGTGATCGATGTCGACGGTGATCCTCTCCACGCCCACAGGGTATGGAAACCGGCCCCGTGCGGCAAGAGCGCCGTGTCACGATGCGTACACTGTGGCGCCCATGGCCGAGCCTCACAAGAAGAAGCGCAACCGCAGCCGCCACGACCCGAGCCGTGCCCAGACCGCTGCCCAGCGCGAAGAGGCGAAGCGCCGCCTCCGCGAAGATCGCCGCACGGCCGCCCTCGCCGAGCAGAAGAAGCAGAAGCGGAAGACGACGCTCAAGCGATGGGGCCGCTACGCCGTCATCGGAGGCGCCGTCACCGCAGTGTCGCTCTGGGTGTTCCGGCCCACCCCCGAGGTCGAAGGCGTCACGATCGTCGCTCAGGCCAACACCGGGCAGATCGTCCCGGGAGCCACCTTCGACTACGGGACCGCCACCCCCACCAGTGGCGGCTACTACAAGGACGGCCAGGCCTGCGGCATCTTCGACGAGGAGATCACCGCCGAGCAAGCGTCGACCGACGTCTACTACGGGGCGGTGGTTCTCTGGTACCAACCCGAACTCCCCGCCGCCGACCTGGCCGCCTTGCTGCAGGCCGCCGCCGGCTACGACTCGCACGTGGTGGTGAGCCCGCAGGCCGGCCTCGAGTCGCCGATCGTGGCCACCTCCTGGCGGCGCCTGATGGAGTACGACTCGCCCGACGGCGTCGGCGAGTTCCTCGACACCTACCGCAAACGCTCCCCCGAGGTCGAGGCCTGTCCGAACGGGGCCTGAGCGGCCACCGGCCGATCGGAATACCTCAAGTCACCCGCCCGGATCGCCGAGAATTACACCAATGGGATTCAGGGCAGGCGGGAACGGCATGACGGAGCGCCCCGGTGGGCCGGCACCGCGGGCGTGCCGATTCTCCCACGGAGCCGTCACCGCGGCGGGACTGGCGGTCGCCGCCGGGATCGCCGTCCTCGATTGGGCGGCCGGGCCGGCCGCTTCGCTGTCGGTCCTCTCCGTGTTCCCGGTGATGGCCGTGGCATGGTGCGCCATGAGCGAGCACGCCGTCGTGGTCGCCGCACTGGCCGCCGGCGCCGGCCTGGTGGTCGATAGGGGTGCCGCCGGGGTCTGGACCGCACTCGCCCTGCTGGCGGTGCTGCTGACCGCCGCCGCCCTCCCCGTCCGGCTGCGGGATGCCCTGGCCCACCAGACCGAGGCCGCCGCCACCGACCCACTGACGGGTGCGCTCAACCGCCGGGCATTCCAGGAGGCCGCCGAACGGGAGCGCTTGCGGGCCGAACGTCGCAGCGAACCGATCAGCGTCGCCTACCTCGACCTGGACGGCTTCAAGGAGGTCAACGACCGCCACGGTCACCAGACCGGCGACCGGGTCCTCGAGGAGGTCGCCGAAGCGGTCCTGAAGACCATCCGCGGCACCGACCTGTTCTGCCGGATCGGCGGTGACGAGTTCGTGCTGCTGCTGCCGGATACCGATGCCCGGGAGGCCGCCGCGGTGCTGAACCGTGCCCGCGGCACCCTGGGCACCCCGCAGGCCCCGGTGACCTCCTCGGTGGGGATCGCCACCTTCCGGATCGTCCCCACCACGGTCGGTGCGATGATCGACGCGGCCGACGATCTCATGTACCAAGCGAAGCGCCAGGGCAAGAACCGGATCGTCGCAGCGGTGGTGGCGGGGCCGTGGATGCGCTGGGATCCGGGGGACGACGACCCGGTGGCCGACACCGTCACCATCGACGTCGAGATCGTCAGGGTCTGAGAGCGCGTCCGGACCGCTAGTCGGTGCCGAAGGCCGCCAGCCACAGGACGGCGAGGCCGGCCACCAGGAGCATCAACGACACGAACCGGATCAGGAACGAGGAGGAGGCGAACAGGCCGGCGTCGCCGCGCCGGTACTCCCGGGGCCACATCCGGGCCGCCCGATCCACCAATCCCAGCGCATTGGTGACGCCCACGATCCCCACGATCACCAGGGCACATCCGCCGGTCCACGCCAGCATGCCTCAACGGTACCCCCGAACCACTCGGGACGACTCGATCGAGACGAGATGGTCCGGTCGTCCGGAACGGACCCCCGGTGGCGGGTTCGTATACTCCTCCTGCCACCGACCCCGGGGACCACCATGAAGGGCGACATCATCATCGTCGAGGAGCACCATCGGCAGGCGGCCGAACGGATCGTCGCCAAACTCATCGATGAGATCCGGGGCCGGGACCGCAGGACGACGCTCACCGTGGCCGGCGAGTCGGGCAGCGGCAAGTCGGAGTCCGCCCAGGCCATCGCCGAGGCTCTGGTACCGCACGGGATCACTGCCGCCGTCCTCCAGCAGGACGACTACTTCGTCCACCCTCCCCGCACCAACGACCGGACCCGCCGTGCCAACCTCTGCTGGGTGGGGCCGCTCGAGGTGCGCCTCGACCTCCTCGACGAGCATCTGGCGGCGGCCCGGGAGGGAGCCTCCCGGATCACCAAGCCACTGGTGATCTACGAAGAGGACCGCATCACCGAGGAGACGCTCACCTTCGGAGAGGCCGGGGTGGTGATCGCCGAGGGCACCTACACCAGCCTGCTCGAGAACGTCGACCGCAGAGTCTTCATCGCTCGTAATCGCCTCGACACCATGGATCACCGAATGAAGCGGGGACGGGAGGAGTTCGACCCCTTCATCGAACGGGTGCTGGAGATCGAGCACGAGATCATCTCGGCCCACCGCAGCAGGGCGGACATCTTGATCACCCGGGACTACGAGGTCGGATTCGTCCGGATCTGAGCGGCGGCCGGGCCGGTGGTCTTGCGGACCACCAGTTCCACCGGGAGTTCGATGCCCCCCGGCGCATCCTCCCCCGCCAGCAGCGACAGCACCATCTCGGCGGCAATCCGCCCCGAATCGAACAGCGGCTGACTCACCGTCGTGAGCCCCAGGTACACGGAGGCATCGATGTCGTCGAACCCCATCACGGAGAGATCCCCCGGCACGCTGAGGCCGCGCTCCCTGGCGGCCTCCACCACGCCGAATGCCTGCAGATCGGAGGCGGCGAACACCGCGGTCGGAGGCTCTCCCATCTCGAGCAACGCTGCGGTGAGGCGGTGGGCATCCTCCCGGCTCGATGGCCCCACCCGGATGTACCTGTCGTCGAAGGGGAGGCCGGCGGCCTCGAGAGCCAATCGGTAGCCGGACCGGCGGTCGTCGCTGCTGGTGAAGCCGAAACCTTGACTGTTGTCGTCGCCGACGAAGGCGATCCGCCGGTGCCCCAGGGTCAGGAGGTGCTCGGTGGCGAGGCGGCCCCCGGCCCGGTCATCGATGTGGACGCTGGGAAGGCCTTCGACGTGACGATCGAGGAAGACGACCGGGACACTGGCCATGGTGAGCCGTTCGACGATCTCGTCGGGAGCGGCCAGCGAGACGATGACCAGGCCGGCCGCCCGATCGCTGCGGGTGGCCATCTCGAATCGCTGATCGCGTTGATCGGGGTTCTCGACATCGAACAACACCAGATCGAAGTCGCTGTCCTTGACGGCATCGGCGAGGCCCCTGAGCCGCTCCACTGTCGACGGCCTGGTGAACTGGGGAACGATCACAACCAGCGAGGCCGATCGCCCCAGCGAGAGTGCCCGCGCCAGCAACGACGGCCGGTACCCCATCTCGTCGATGATCCGCTGGACCCTCGCCCGGGTCTGCTCGCTGACGAGGGGGCTGTCGTTGAGGACCCGGGACACCGTGCCGACACCCACGCCGGCCGCCCGGGCGACATCCTGGATGGTGGCCACATCCCTCCCATCGATCCCGAATCGGGGCCTGGAAGGGGTTCCAGGCCTCATGAGGGAGCCTACCGAACTGCGGGAAGGCGGTGGCTGGAACAGTCGGCGCCGCTAGGCGCCGGCCGGTACGACGGCCCGGGCAACCCTCTGCCGAGCGATGTCCAGGTAGTCCGCCACGGTGTCGTAGCCGATGTAGTGGCGGCCGGTCTCGACGGCGGCCACCGCGGTCGAACCCGACCCGATGAAGGGGTCCAATACCAGGTCGCCTCGGAACGTGTACAACTCGATCAGCCGCTTCGGGAGGTCCACCGGGAAGGGAGCGGGGTGGCCAATCCGCCGTGCCGAGGCAGGCGGGATGTTCCACACCGAGAGTGTGGCCGCCAGGAACTCATCCCGGTCGATGCTGTCCTCGCCGATCCGCAGCCGCCGAAAGGAACCCTTGCTGGCCACCAGCACGTACTCGTGGAGATCACGCAGCGTGGGGTTCTTGGCCGACTGCCACGACCCCCACGCGCACGACCCGCCGGCGCCCTGCGCCTTCTGCCAGATGATTTCGCCGCGCAACAGGAAGCCGAGGTCTCGAAGCAGGCCGGCCACCACGTGGTTGACCGCCAGATAGGGCTTGCGACCGAGGTTGGCGACGTTGACGGCCACCCGGCCACCGGGTTCCAGGACCCGGTAGGTCTCCCGGAGCACCCCGTCGAGCAACGCCAGGTACTCCTCGTGGGTGAGGTCCTCGTCGTACTCCTTGCCGACGTTGTAGGGCGGCGAGGTGACCATCAGGGCGACGCAGTCGTCGGGGATCTGCTCCATGCGCTCGGACGACTGACAGTGGAGCGTGTTCAGGATGGCGTCGGGGGGCACGACCGGTTCACCGAGCGGAGGGGGTTCCGCAGCGGGGTGGAGGCGACGACGATAGAAGGCGGAGGAGTCATGACTCTCCCGCTTGCCCGCGCCGAAGCTCGCCGTTTCGGTTGCCACGTCGCGTGACCTCCCAGTGACTCTGCGTCACGCTAGCCAGCGGCTCCCCAGATTCGGTGCCTTTCGTCTGAGATGGGCCGGCGGCCGAGGTGGTGGAGGTCCCTCCAGCGGCTAGCATTGGCCCGTTGGGAGGACCGTGTCCGGTCTCCCTACATCCATCCGCCCGACCGGGCGGACCGAACCCCCTAACGGGAGGAACTACATGCGCAACTGGAAGGTGTTCGTGGGCCTCGTGCTCACGTTCGCCATGGTGGTAGCGGCCTGCGGCGATGACGACGCAGCCACGACCACCGCGGCACCGACCACCACCGAAGCAGCGACGACCACCGAAGCCCCGACCACGACCGAGGCTGCGACGACCACCGAAGCCCCCACGACGACCGAGGTCACGGCCACGCCGCTCGTGATCTGGGCCGACGAGACCCGCACCGAAGTGCTGCAGACCGCTGCCGCCGACTTCGAGGCTGCGACGGGCATCCCCGTCGAGATCCAACTGGTCGGATTCGGCGACATCAGGGGCCAGATCCAGGAAGCCGGCCCCGCCGGCGAGGGCGCCGACATCTTCATCGGTGCTCACGACTGGGTCGGCGAACTCGTCGCCAATGGCATCCTCGCCCCGCTCGATCTGCCCAATCCCGAGGACTACTACGACATCGCCATCGGCGCCTTCTCCATCGACGGCGTCCTGTACGGCCTCCCGTACGCCATCGAGGCGATGGCCCTGTTCCGCAACACCGATCTCGTTCCGGACGCTCCGGCGACCTTCGACGATCTCGTCGCATCCTGCGATGCGATCGCCGACACGATCGAGAACTGCCTCGGCGTGCCCGCCGGTGATGCCTACGCCAACCAGGCGTTCGTGCAGGGCTTCGGCGGCTATGTCTTCGGCTACACCGACACCGGGTTCGACCCGACCGACGTGGGCCTCGACAGCGAGGGCGCCTTCGAGGGAGCCGACTTCCTCGACGCACAGGTCAAGGCCGGGATCCTCGATGCCTCCATCGACTGGGGCTTCTCCGGTGACCTGTTCAACCAGGGCACCGAGCCGTACATGTGGAATGGCCCGTGGCAGTCCGGAGCCGTGAACGATGCCGGCATCAACTGGGATGCCACTCCGTTCCCGACCATCGGCGACGGCAACAACCCGGTTCCCTTCGTCGGCGTCCAGGGCTTCATGATCTCGGCGTTCTCCGAGCAGGCCGTGGCGGCTCAGACGTTCGTGACCGAGTTCGTGAACACCGAAGACCTGATGTTCGACTTCTACACCCTCGGCGACCGTGGCCCGGCCCACAAGGCCGCCTATGCGAGGGCCCTTGCGGATGATCCCCGCATCGCCGCCTTCTCACCGGTCGAGGAAGACCCGATCAAGGCGATGCCGAACATCCCCGAGGTCAGCGCCATGTGGGGCGCCCTCGGTGAGGCGATCGCCACCATCTACAACCAGACCTACACCGACGAGGTTCCCGACGCCCGCGCCGCTTTCCAGCGTGCCGCGGATGCCGTGCGAGCCACCATCGCCGGCGGCTAGTCTCGACCTATGGTCGAACGCGAAAAGGGCAGGGCACCATTCGGTGTCCTGCCCTTCCGCACATTGGGTCCTGGTTTCTGGCTCCGACTGTTCACACTGGGCATGCTGGACGCCCTTGCGATCTACGCCCTGCCGTTCCTGATCCAGCAGCACAACTGGCTGGTCCTCGCCGTCCTGATTCTCGGGACCGCCGGCATCAACTACGTCTACTTCGCCAAGCGGGCCTTCCCGATCAGATGGCTGGTCCCCGGCCTGTTCTTCCTGCTCATCATGATGATCTACCCGATCTTCTACACGTTCTGGGTAGCGCTCCACAACTGGTCGACCGGCCACATCCTCACCAAACCCCAGGTGGTCGACCTCTTCGAGCAGCAGGTGTTCGAACCCGAGGTAGGTGAGCGCTTCTCGGTGGTGCTGTACGGGCATCCCGACGGCGATCTCATCATCCGGGTCGAGCGCGAAGACGGCAGCGTCTTCATCGGTGTCCCCCGCTCTTCCAACGATCCCGTCCCCGAGGACGACGCCATCGACCTCATCGATCTCGCCACCACCCCCTTCGTGGACGATGACGGGGACGGCGTGCCCGAGAGCATCGACGGCCGGCCCCGCCTCACGCTCGGCGAGGTCCTCCAGATCCAGGACGTCAACCGGTTGGTCGTCGACATCCCCGATCTGGGTGAGGCGCGGCTCCAGACCGGCACCTCAGCCAAGCTCGCCGAGCAGCGCTTCGTCTACGACGAGGCCACCAGCGCGATGCTCGACCGGGTCCGGGGGATCTCCTGTCCCGCCGACGATGCCACCGGCAATTTCGTCTGTGCCGGTGCCCCCATCGACCCCGGGTGGCGGGTGGTCATCGGCCTCGACAACTTCACCGACGTCGCCACCGATGCCCGCATCCGGGAGCCCTTCGTCAAGGTGTTCGTGTGGAACGTCGCCTTCGCGGTCATCGTCGTCACCCTCCAGTTGGCCATCGGCCTGCTGCTGGCGATCAACTTCCAGGATCGCCGGATGCGGGCCAAGAAGCTCTACCGGGCCATCCTGATCCTCCCGTGGGCGATGCCCGCCTTCATCAGCGTGATCGTGTGGAGGGCGCTCCTCAATCAGAGATTCGGCAAGCTCAACGATCTCATCGAACCGGTGACCAACCTGTTCGGCAACGATCGGATTCCGTGGCTGACGGATCCCATCTGGGCCAAGGCGGCGGTAATCCTGGTGACCGTGTGGTTGGGGTTCCCCTACATGTTCCTGGTGGCCAGCGGCGCCCTGCAAGCCATCCCCGAGGACCTCAAGGAGGCCGGCCGGGTCGATGGCGCCACCAGCCGTCAGGTGTTCTGGCGGATCACCTTCCCCTTGCTGATGGTGTCGATCGCCCCGTTGGTGATCGCCTCGTTCGGCTTCAACTTCAACAACTTCATCAACATCTTCCTGCTGACCGAGGGAGGCCCGCCGTTAGTCGGCTACGACGTGCCGGTCGGTCACACCGACATCCTGATCTCGTTCACCTACAACCTCGCATCCGCCAGCGGGCGCGGGCAGAACTTCGGTCTGGCAGCCGCCATCACCTTCTTCATCTTCATGATCGTGGTGATCCTGTCCATCGTTTCGTTCCGATTCACCAAGAAGCTGGAGGAGGTGTATGGCAACCTCTAGAGGCGACACCACGAGGGGCCTCACCGCCTTCGGCGAGTACCTGACGCGGGGGTTCGGTGCGGGACGCCGTCACAAGGGCGATCCCCGGCTCAGCTTCGCCCGTTGGCTGCGGGAACTGGCGTGGCGTCACGTCGTCGGAATCCTGGCTGCAGGCTTTGCGCTGTTTCCGATCATCTGGATCATCTCGGCGTCGTTCAACACCGTCCCGTCCCTCAGCGCGTCCCGCATCATCCCCGAGTCGATGACCCTGGAGAACTACCGATCGCTGTTCGACGACCCCGATCTGCCGTTCGGGAAGTGGCTGTTCAACTCGTTCCAGATCGCCTTCCTGGTGTCGGCGCTCCAGATGCTCATGTCTGCCATCGCCGCCTACTCGTTCGCCCGGCTCCGCTGGGCGGGACGCCGGGTCGGGCTGCTGGTGATCCTGCTGGTGCAGATGTTCCCGCAGTTCCTGGCCTTCGTGGCGGTGTTCCTGCTCCTCAATCGGCTCGAGGAGATGATCGGGGGCGGACTCCAGGTGCCGATGGCCCTGTTCGGGGCCATCGTCGGGACCGCCCTCCTCGCCTGGGGGTTCTTTGCGTGGCGCAAGGCCATGGACAACCGGGAGCGCCTGTGGCCGGGGGTCGTCCTCGGCACCGGTGCCGCCCTGGTGGTGCTGGCGGTGGTGGCATCGTCCTACGACGTGACCGTGTTGCCGGGGATCGGCCTCAACAAGGCCGGGCTCGTCTTCGTGTACCTGGGCGGGTCGATCGGGGTGAACACCTGGCTGATCAAGGGCTTCTACGACTCGATCCCCATGGCGCTCGACGAGTCCGCCCGGGTGGACGGCGCCAGCGACTGGCAGATCTTCACCAAGATCATCCTGCCGCTCGCCAGGCCGGTGCTGGCGGTGATCTTCATCATCTCGTTCGTCTTCATCTACAACGAGTACATCCTGGCGTCGTTCGTGCTGCGTGACGTCAGCCAGTACACCTATGCGATCGGCCTGGCCCTCTTCGTGGAGTCGGATGTGACCATCGCCTCCGAATTCGCCCGCCTGGCCGCCGCCGCCGTCATCGGAGGCCTGCCGATCGTGGTGGTCTACGTGGCCGCCTCGGAGTACATCGTCGGCGGTCTCACCCAGGGCGCCGTCAAGGGCTGATCGGATCGCTGGCCGCCCGCTCTCGCCGGGCGAGGGCAAAGAACGGCACCGCCACCACCGAGATCGCCGCCCCGACCGTATACGAAGCCGGGTAGCCCCAGACGTCGGCCACCCGGCCCAGACCCGGCTGGGCTGCCACCCCGCCGCCGGAGGCCATGAGGGCATCGAACGACAGCACGGTGGCGCGCTGCTCGGAGGGGATCAGGCCGTTGAGGTAGGCCTGCCGCATCGGAGCCGCTGCCGAGAAGGCGATCGCCCACACCACCAGCAGCACGATGGCCACCCGGAACGACGAGGTCCGGGCAAGCGCCGCCAACGCCACCGCACTCACCGATCCGGCCAGGATCAGCACATCGGTGCGCCGCACGAACACCCGCCGCAGCAACGGGACCGCCAGTCCGCCCAGGATCTGCGCCCCGGCCACGATGGCCGCAGCCAACCCGGCCACTCCATAGGCGCCGGGGTCGCCGTACAACTCCAGCAGATAGGGCTGCATCGCGTAGAAGGCGAAGATGCCGACCCCCATCGTGAAGGGCGCCGCCAGCATCACCCATCGGATCGGAGGCCGCCTCCACCCGTTGTCGATCGACGCCCGGAGGATGCTGCGGGCCTCCTGGAGCGGCCCACTCCCCGGGTGGGGGGTGAACCCGACGTCCTTCATCAGGAAGAAGGCCGCCACCAGCGTCACACCCAGCAGCCCGGCCCGCACCAGGTAGGGCACCCCCAGGTTGGTGGCCTGGGCCACGAACCCGCCGGCCACCGAACCGGCCAGCATCGCCGCACCGGCGGTCGCCTGGCCCCTGGCGAAGACCGACTCCAGGTTTCCGGCGAAGCCGAAGTGATGGAGCGCATCCACCAGCCACGCCTCGACGGCGCCCGAGAAGAAGGTGAAGCCGAGGCCGATCAGCACCGACGACAGCGCCCATCCCCACAACGGAGCCTCGACCTGCCACATGAGCAGGTATAGCCCGGTCGAGAGCAGCAGCGTGACCGCACCCAGCAGATAGGACAGCCGGCGGCCCCGCACATCGGCGATCACCCCGGTGGGGATCTCGAAGACCACCTGGCCCAGCGTGAAGAAGGCGTTGGCGGCAAAGGCCCCGGTGTTGTCGAGTCCGGCGTCGAGCAGGAAGAGCGTGTTGACCCCCCAGATGAACGACGCAGCCAGCGTCGACAGCAGTGTCAGCAACAGGTAGATCCGCTGGACGCGGCGTGCCCCCTCGTTCATGAACCGGGCACCCTAGCGGGTCGGGTCAGCCTGCGAAGGGGTCGGCGGGAGGCAGACTGGGGGCAGCAGGCGCATCGGGAGCCGCGGCGGCCGCCTGCGGGGCGGCGGCGGCCCTTGTTGCCGTGATGGCGGCCTCGAGGACCACCGAGCCCTGCACCGCCAACGCCACTCCCTCCCAATCGAGTCTGAGGGCGCATCGTCCGCAGAGGTACTGGTCACCGCGGCGGGTGGCCGCGTTCTCACCGCATCGTTCGCACTGCATCGGGCAGGTGTCGGCAGCCGGCGGCCCGATCTTGAGCGGCGCCGGTCCGGCGGGCGCCCCCTACCCGTCGAGACCCTCGGCGAGCAGCATGGCGATGTCCTTGACCACCACATCCTCCTCGACGCCGAGTTCCCGTATCCCATCGTCCAGCATGATGAAGCAGAACGGGCACCCGGTGGCGATCTGGTCGGCGCCGGTCGCCACGGCTTCCTCGGTGCGCTCCATGCTCACCTTCTTGCCGTCGTGCTCCTCCATCCACATCTGGGCGCCACCCGCCCCGCAGCAGAAGGCGTTCGATCCGCTGCGCTCCATCTCGACGAACTCGCCGCTCACCGCGCCGACGACCCCCCGGGGGGCGTCGAACTCGTCGTTGTGGCGGCCCAGGTAGCAGGGATCGTGGTAGGTGGTCCTGGACCCGTTCGCCTTGGGGACGATGGCTCCCTCTTCGATCAGCCTCATCAGCATCTGGCTGTGGTGGATCACCTCGTAGTCGCCGCCGAATTGCGGGTACTCGTTGGCCAGGGTGTTGAAGCAGTGGGGACACTGCGTGATCACCTTGGTGACGCCCAGGTCCGCCAGTGTCTGGATGTTCTGCAGCGCCAACTGCTGGAACACGTACTCGTTGCCCGCCCGGCGGGCCGGGTCTCCGGTGCACAGTTCCCGCCAGCCCAAAATGCCGAAGTCGATCCCCGCCTCGTGGAGCAAGCGTGCGGTGGCGATGGTCACCTTCTTGTTGCGATCGTCGAAGGACCCGGCGCAGCCGACCCAGTACAGGTACTCGGCGGTCACCCCCGGTTCGCCGAGCATCTTCACCTCGAAGTCCAGGGCCCCGGTCCAGGCGGCCCGGTCCTGCTGGCTCATCCCGTAGGGGTTGGACGAGTTCTCCATGCTGATGAACGTCGAGCCCAACTGCTCGGGAAAGTCGGCTTCCATCAGCGCCAGGTAGCGCCGCATGTCGAGGATCTTGTCGAGGATCTCGATGTCGACGGGGCAGATCTCGTCGCAGGCCCGGCAGGTGGTGCACGCCCACAACTCGGCAGCGGTGATCCTCTCGAACACCGAGTCGGACGACACCGTGATCCCGGCATCGACGCCCACCGGGGACGACACCGCCGGGGAACCGCTGGCAGCGGCCACCTCGCCGAGTTTGAGGACGATCTCGCGGGGGTCGAGAGGCTTGCCGGTGTAGTTGGCCGGGCACACCGACGTGCAGCGCCCACAGACCGTGCAGGCGTCGGTGTCGAGCAATTGCTTCCACGTGAACTCCGACACCCTGGCGGCACCGACCGTCTCGATGTCGGTGGCCTCCATCAGGTTGGGCATCTCGCGCATCGCCCCTTTGGGGCGGTCGCGCAGCGCCAGTGCCATGTTGGTGGGCGAGAGGAGCGCATGGCGCAACTTGGTGGTGGGCAGCATCACCAGGAAGGCGATGAACGTGAGGGCATGGGCGATCCACATCGCCTGGTGAGTGCCGGCCGCCACCGTGGACGGCACCAGGTAGGAGAGGTAGTAACCGGCGAACGACCACACCTCGAAGGAGGGCCTGCCGTCCATGGCGATTCGGGCGGCCTCGGTGGCCAGGCCGGTGAGGCCGATGAGGCCCAGCACCAGCAGGATCCACAGGTCCTCGGGTCTGGTCTTGCCGCGCAATCGCCACGGCCTGGCGAGGTAGCGCCGCACCGCCGCCCACCCGACACCGGCGATCAGCGCCAGCGCCGCCGCATCGAGGATCGCCGAGTATCCCTGATAGAACCCTCCCTCCA
>JAHJML010000168.1 GCA_018821365.1 Actinomycetota bacterium
CGCCAGGGTGTGGGTGATCAGGTCGCCGACCCTGATCCGCCCCGAGACCACCAGTGGGATCACGTGGTGCATCTCCCCCGCCGACGCCCGGGATCCCACCAGTTCCTTCTCGTAGAGCACCAGGTCCTGGAACGAGATCTCCACCTCGTCGACCGGGATGCCCACCGCCGCACAGCGGCCCCCCCGGCGCAGCATGGCTATCCCCCAGCGGAACGAGTCGGCCACCCCGGCGCAGTCGAGGGCCACCTCCACCCCGAGGCCCCCGGTGGCCGCCCGCACGATCTCCACCGGGTCGCCGGCCGAGTAGTCGACCGTCATGAACCCCATGTCGGCCGCCTTCTGCAGCCGGGCCCCCCGGCCCACCACCATCACCCGACCGGCGCCGCTGGCGCAGGCGGCATCGGCGGCGAGGAGGCCGATGGGACCGGGGCCGATCACGGCCACGTTGTCTCCGGCCCGGATGTCGCCCCGGTTGGCGGTGTGGAGGGCGATCGAGGCCGGATCGAGCATCGCCCCCTGCCGGAAGGACAACTCGTCGGGGAGCCGCCAGATCGACTTGATGCCCTGGGCGGCGTACTCGGCGAAGGCGCCCCGGGAGTTGTGACCGTGGTGGCGATGGAGGTCCATCGTCCCGTAGTTGTCGCAGAGGTTGTAGCGGCCCTCCACGCACATCTGGCAGAACCCACAGGCGTCATGGCTGGTGCCGGCGATGCGCCCCCCCACCCTCCACCCCAGATCGGCGGCTCCCTCACCCAGCGCCACGATCTCCCCGGCCCACTCGTGGCCGGGCGTGAAGGGGTAAGCGGGCGGCCAGAACCCCGGGTAGTCGCCGCGGATCAGATGCGAGTCGGTCCCACAGATGGTGACCGCCCGCACCTTGCAGAGCACCTCGGAGCGGCCCGGCTCGGGAACCGGCACCTCCTCGATGGCAAACTCGTTTGGTCCCCTCAGCACCAGGGCTTTCATCCGGTGCCTCCCGTCAGATCATCGCCAGCGGGTCGACCATGGACCCGGTGGCGCCGCGGATCTTCAACGGCAGCATGACGAAGAGGAACTCGTAGACCTTGTCCCTGGCGATGTCCTCGAGGTACAGGCTCTCGAGGAGGTAGATGCCGTTCTCGATCAGCAACTTGGTGTGCACCGGCTGGGGGTTGGCCGGCGATCCTCGATCGGGCGTCGGCATCACCTCGTAGGTCTCGGTGTCGGTCCCCGTCGCCACCACACCCCGCTCCAGCAGCCACTCGGCCGCCGACAGATCCGGTCCGGCGGTCTTGTGGGCCTCCATGGCCTCGGCATCCGGCCAGTACTTGAGGTAGCCGGTCCGGATCAGCACGACGTCCCACGGCCTCACCTCGACGCCCTGGGCATCGGCGATCGCCTGCAACTCGTCGGCCGAGACCGGTTCCGAAGCGGGGAGCGCATCGACGCCCCGGTACCCCGGCGGATCGAGGAGCACTCCCCTGGTGAAGAAGGGCGGCAGGTGCTCGGCATCCCCCACCCGGGGCCCGTGGTCAGTCAGGTGCTCGGCGGTGTTGCCGCCGCCGTACCAGTGGTTGTCCTCGCCGATGGTCATGTGCCCGAGCGCATCGATGTGAGCCCCCGAGTGGGAGCAGGCCATCAGGTACTCGGCCATGTAGCCGAGGCCGACCTCGTTGGGGGGCCCCCACGGCTCGACGTTCCCGGCGATGATCCCGGGCGGGGTGCGGTAGTTGACCACCTGGAACGGTGGATGCCCCGGAAACAGCGGCATGCCGGGGAAGCGCGCCACCGACAACGAGTAGCTCTTGCCCTCCTTGACCATCCGGGCCGCTTCGACCACCTTGGAGGCGGGCAGGTCGCCCACCGGGCCCACGTGCTGGATCTCGCTCACGTTCGCTCCTTCAGCGCCCGCCACACCCGCTCCGGAGTGAGAGGCAGATCGCGTATGACGACTCCGGTGGCCTCGTACACCGCCGACCCGACGGCGGCCGAGTTGGCCAGTATTCCGCCCTCGCTGACACCCTTGGCGCCGTAGGGGCCGGGGCCGTCGCCGTTCTCGATGCTGGCCACCAGGATCTCCCTCGGCAGGTCCTTGCTGGTCGGCACCCGGTAGTCGAGCGCCCCCAGGTTCCGGATCCGCCCGGCGTCGTCCATGATGTAGTGCTCCATCAGGGTGTGTCCGAGGCCCTGGATGGCCGCCCCCTCGTCCTGTCCGTGGACCTGGTTGGGGTTGAGTGCCTTGCCGACATCGCTCACCGTCACGTAGCGATGGATGACGATCTCGCCGGTCTCCTCGTCGACCCCGACCTCGACGGCGGTGGCATTGAACTCGAAGAACACCGGCGGCCCGCCGAGGGGATGGCCCGCCATCTGGTCCCAGCGGTCCTCACCGTTGCCGATCACCTCTCCGCCGAGAGGCGCCAGCGCCGCCCGGGCCACTTCGACCACGGTGAACTTGCGGTCGGGGAGACGGACGATGCCGTCCTCGATGGTGATCTCCGACTCGTCGACGTCGTAGTGCTCGGCGGCCATCCGCTTGACCTTGCCGAGGATGTCGCGAGCCGCCTTGAGCACCGCGTTGCCCATGATGACCGTCGAGCGACTCGCCGAGGTCTGCTGGTCGTAGGGCACG
>JAHJML010000169.1 GCA_018821365.1 Actinomycetota bacterium
CGACCTCTCCGATGTCACTCTCACCTCCATCGGAGTCGGCGAGTTGCTGCGCTGGACCGGGACCGCCTGGGTCAACGCCACGCTGTCAGAGGCCGGGATCGCCGCGGCCGGGCACGATTACGACACCGACTATCTCGCCATCGACGGCACCGCCGCCGACAGCGATCTGCTCGACGGACACGACACCGGGTACTTCGCCATCGACGGGCACGGCCACGCCGTCACCGACCTCTCCGATGTCACTCTCACCTCCATCGGAGTCGGCGAGTTGCTGCGCTGGACCGGGACCGCCTGGGTCAACGCCACGCTGTCAGAGGCCGGGATCGCCGCGGCAATCCACAACCACGCCTGGTCCGACCTGACTTCGGGAATTCCCGCCGGTCTCGCCGACGGAGACGACGACACCCTCGGCGGGCTCTCCTGCCCGACGGGTCAGATCGCCAAGATGACCGAATCCGGATGGGACTGCGCTGATGACGACGGTTCCTCAGATGCCGATACCCTCGACGGGTTGCACTCCACCGACTTCCTCGGCGCCTCCGCTCAAGCCACCGACAGTGCCGCGCTCGGCGGTGATCCGGCTTCGTCCTTCTTCGGCGGAGGAGCAGTTGTGGATGCCGCAGGGTTGCCGCTCCTGGGGGCGACCTGCCTCCTGAACGGCGGATACCTGTTGGCCCTTGCCCAAGATGGGTCCCCCTACTGCTCACCCGCCGGGGGCACCGGCCTCTATGCCGACAGCGGCCAGACCCTGGGGACGAACGCCAGTTGGAACCTGGCGCTGGGTGATCTCGACGGGGACGGTGATCTCGACGCCTACGTCGCCAACGAGAGCCAGCCGAACCGGGTCTGGATCAACAACGGCAACGGCGTCTTCACCGATTCGGGCCAGGCACTTGGCACTGCAGCCAGTCACGGGGTCGCACTGGGTGATCTCGACGGGGATGGCGATCTGGATGCCTACGTCGCCAATACCGGCGGAAACCGGACCTGGTTCAACGACGGGCCGGGCACCTTCACCGGCGGACAATCGCTCGGGACGGGCAACAGCATGGACGTCGCTCTCGGCGATCTGGATGGCGACGGGGACGTCGACGCATTCGTTGGCAACATCTCAGTGAACAGGGTGTGGCTCAACAATGGTCTCGGGACCTTCACCGACAGCGGCCAGGAACTCGGGTCCTCGACCGACACGTACGGAGTGGCACTGGGTGATCTCGACGGAGACGGTGACCTGGACGCCTATGCAGCGAACGGGGCCATCACCATCGGGCAGGCAAACCGCGCCTACTTCAACGACGGTGCCGGGGTGTTCACCGACGGCGGACAGGCCATGGGTGACCAATACCGCCGGAGCCGCGACGTCGCGCTGGGTGACCTCGACGGGGACGGCGACCTGGATGTGTTCGTCGTCAACGACAGCCAGACCGCCAACCGGGTGTGGCTCAACGACGGTGCGGGCGCCTTCACCGATAGCCAGGGGTTGGGTAACAGCAGCAGTCGCGGGGTGGGCCTGGGTGATCTAGACGGGGACGGCGACCTGGATGCCTTTGTCGTCAATGATGATCACGCCAAGCGAGTCTGGTTGAACGACGGCACCGGATCATTCACCGACAGCGGTCAGGTGCTCACTTCCTCCAACTCGAGGGGGGTGGCACTCGGTGACCTGGACGGGAACGGGTCCCTCGATGCCTTCGTCGCCGACTCCGGTCAGGCCAACCGGGTTTGGTTCAACGGGTGAGCGGCCGGCGCCCCGGCGCCATCCCCTCCCGGGGACCGGGCCGGCACGGGCCCGATCCCAGGCGTCCTACCATGCACGGGAACCGGTTCCACGACAGAAGGTCTTGCCATGTCTGACCCCAAATGGGTATATGGATTCGATGAGGTCGACGAGGCCCAGGCGGCCATCGGTGGCGACTGGGACGACGTCCGCGGCCTCCTGGGCGGCAAGGGCGCCAACCTCGGGGACATGACTCGCCTCGGCATCCCGGTGCCCCCCGGCTTCACCATCACCACCAGGGCGTGCCTCGCCTACCTCAATGCAGGCGAACAGTTTCCCGGCGATTCCTGGGCCCAGGTGGAGGCCGCCCTCGCCAGGGTGGAGGCCGCCGCCGGCAAGGAGTTCGGCGACCGCAAGGACCCGTTGCTGGTGTCGTGCCGCAGCGGTGCCAAGTTCTCGATGCCGGGGATGATGGACACCGTCCTCAACATCGGCCTCAACGACCAGGTCGCCGAGGGCATGATCGAACTCACCGGCGATGCCCGCTTCGTCTACGACTCCTACCGCCGCCTCATCCAGATGTTCGGGTCGGTGGTGCTGGGCCTCGACGACGAACCGTTCGAAGAGGTGCTGGCCGCCGCCCGCAAGGCGGAAGGCGTCGACAACGACGGTGCCCTCTCGGTGGCCGCCCTCCTCGATGTGATCGAGCAGTTCAAGGCGCTGGCGCCCGCCTTCCCCTCCGCGCCGATGGAGCAGTTGAAACTGGCCACCGAGGCCGTCTTCAAGTCCTGGAACGGCAAGCGGGCCATCGACTACCGCAACGCCGCCGGCATCGACCACGGCCTGGGCACCGCCGTCAACATCCAGACGATGGTGTTCGGCAACATGGGCGAGGGCTCCGCCACCGGCGTCGCCATGAGCCGCAACGCCACCACCGGCGAGAACAAGATCGAGGGCGACTTCCTGTTCAACGCCCAGGGCGAGGACGTGGTGGCCGGCACCCGGCCCACCCTCCACATGGAGGACATGGCGGAGCAGATGGCCGACCTCTACGGGGAGTTCGCCGCCATCGCCGACCGCCTCGAGAAGCACTACGCCAACATGCAGGACATGGAGTTCACCATCGAGCGGGGCAAGCTATGGCTGCTGCAGACCCGCGACGGCAAGCGGACCGCCCAGGCGGCGGTGCGGATCGCCGCCGACATGGCCGACGACGGCCTCATCACCAAGAAGGACGCGGTGATGCGGATCCATCCCGACCAGGTGGACTTCTTCCTCCACCCGCAGTTCTCCACGCAATCCAAGGCCTCCGGCGCCAAGCTGGCCGAAGGGCTCAACGTGTCGCCGGGCGCCGCCGTCGGGGTGGTCGCCTTCACGGCCGACCTCGCCGAGCAGTGGGCCAAGCAGGAGGGCCGCAAGGTCATCATGGTGCGGCCCGAGACCAAGCCGGACGACGTCCACGGCATGCTGGCCGCCGAAGGCATCCTCACCAGCAAGGGCGGGCGCACCAGCCACGCCGCCCTGGTGGCCAGGCAGTTCGGCAGGCCGGCGGTGGTCGGGGTCGCCGAACTGGAGATCGACCTGCAGGCCCGCACCATGACGGTCGGCGGGGCCACCATCGCCGAGGGGGACTGGATCAGCATCGACGGCACCAGTGGTGACGTCTACGCCGGCCAACTGGAGACCGTCATCCCCGACATCTCCGACCCGTGGCTGATGAAGGTGCTGGGCTGGGCCGACGAGTTGCGGACCCTGGGGGTGTGGGCCAACGCCGACTACCCGGTCGATGCCGAGCGGGCCCGCCGCTACGGCGCCGAGGGCATCGGACTCGCCCGCACCGAGCACATGTTCTTCGAGACCGAGCGGCTCCCCATCGTCCAGCAGATGATCACCACCACCGACCCGGCCGTCCGCCAGGAGGCCCTCGACAAGCTGCTCCCCTACCAGCGGGGCGACTTCGCCGGCCTGTTCCGGGCCATGGACGGGCTGCCGGTGATCATCCGGCTCATCGACCCGCCCCTCCACGAGTTCCTCCCCGAGCACGGGGCGCTCCTCAGGGGAATCGGCGATGCCAGGGTGGCCCTGGCCGGCTCCGACGACCCCGCCGAACAGGGGGAACTGTCGGCCGGGATTGCCGCCGACGAGGCGATGCTCGCCAGGGTCGAGGCACTCCACGAGGCCAACCCGATGCTGGGCACCCGAGGGGTGCGGCTGGGCATCATGATCCCGGAGCTCACCAGGATGCAGGTGCGGGCGATCTTCGAGGCGGCCTGCGAGGCCGCCAAGGACGGGGTCGACGTCCACCCCGAGGTGATGATCCCCCTCACCAGCCACGTCAACGAACTCAAGCGGCAGCGCGACGTGCTGGAGGCCGAGGCCAAGAAGGTCATGGAGGAGCAGGGCATCGACATCGACTACAAGTTCGGCACGATGATCGAGATCCCCCGGGCGGCGCTCACCGCCGACGAGGTGGCCGAGTACGCCGAGTTCTTCAGCTTCGGCACCAACGACCTCACCCAGACCACCTACGGCATCAGCCGCGACGACGCCGAATCCGGCTTCCTGATGGAGTACCTGCAGCAGGGCATCCTCGAAGAGAACCCGTTTGCGTCCATCGACCGCAACGGGGTCGGCAAGCTGATGGGCATCGCGGTGGCCGGGGGCCGCAGCACCAAGCCCGACCTGGAGATCGGGATCTGCGGAGAGCACGGCGGCGACCCCAAATCGATCGCCCTTTGCCACGAGTTGAAGCTCAATTACGTGTCGTGCTCGCCGTTCCGGGTGCCGATCGCCCGACTGGCCGCCGCCCAGGCGGCAGTGCGCGCCGGGGACGCCTAGCCGACGACCCACTCGACGCGTGGAGGCCGGACCTACGGGTCCGGCCTCCTTTGAGTGGTGAGAAGGCGGTGGGAACGCTGGTGTGAGCGCCCGGCCTCCTACTGCTCCCGTCCCTCAAGGGAAGGTGCGGCGCATCTGATCTTCTCCCCAGTTTCCGTGGGGGAGACGAGTGCGAGCAGTCCCCCGTAAGATCGACACGCCCCCACCACCACTCGCGCCGTCCGTTGGGGAAACGGGACTCGCTCGGATGTTCCCCGCTCATCTTCTGCACAGTC
>JAHJML010000170.1 GCA_018821365.1 Actinomycetota bacterium
CCAAGCGGCCCCTGATGGGGGCGGCCGCCGCCACCGCCGACATCGTCTTCGTCACTTCGGACAACCCCCGCCGCGAGGACCCGGCGGCGATCGTGGAGGCGGTTGCCGCCGGCGCCGCCGGCGGCCATGCCCGACTGGTCACCGAGATCGACAGGAGGGCGGCGATCGCGGCGGCGATCGCGGCGGCCGGGCCGGGCGACGTCGTCCTCGTCCTCGGCAAGGGCCACGAGAGGGGCCAGGACTTCGGTGATGTCGTCCTCCCCTTCGACGACGCCGCCGTCGCTCGTGAAGAGGCGGCCCGGCGATGAAGTGGGATCTCGACATCGTGGCATCGGCGGCCGGAGGCAAGGCCGGCGGCTCTGCCATGGTCACCTCGGTGGTCACCGACTCGCGGCTGGCCGGCAAGGGGGTGTTGTTCGTCGCCCTGGAGGGCGAGCGCCGCGACGGCCACGACTTCGTAGACGAGGCGATCGCCGCCGGTGCGGCGGTGATGGTGCGGGCCGGAGCACTGCCCGACGGCGCCGCCGGGGTCGAGGTCGCCGACACGCTGGCGTCGCTGCGGCGACTGGCCGAGCGGCGCCGCCGGGAACTGGCGATGCCGGTGGTTGGGATCACCGGGAGCAACGGCAAGACCACCACGAAGGACATGCTGGCCGCCGCCCTGGGGCCGGGCGCCCACAAGTCCCCGCAATCGTTCAACAACGAGATCGGCGTGCCGCTGACCATCCTCGGTACCCCGGACGGGGCGACCGCCGTGGTGGCCGAGGTCGGCAGCCGGGGGATCGGGCACATCTCCCTGCTGGCCGCCGCCGTGCAGCCAGACGTTGCCGTCATCACCAACGTGGAACGGGCCCACCTCGAGATGTTCGGGGACGCCGCCACCATCCTCGACGCCAAGTGGGAACTGGTCGAAGCGCTCCCCCCGGGTGGGACGGCGATCCTCCCGATCCGGGACCAGCGGCTCACCTCGCGGCGGGTGGGCCCCATGCTGACCTTCGGGGAGGACCCTTCCGCCGACGTCTCGGCCGTGGCGGTGGCCCTCGGTGAGGACGGCCGGGCCGCCTGCACGCTGTCGTTCCGGGGGCGGTCGGTGGCGGTTCGGATGGCGATGGCGGGCCGGCATCAGCCCGGGAATCTGGCGGCGGCCGTCGCCGCCGCGGTGGCACTGGGCACCGACTTCGAGGAGGCGGCCGGGAGGGCGGCGGCGGCGGCGGGCTCGGCGTGGCGCATGGAGATCCATCCCGGCCGGTTCACGGTGGTCAACGACGCCTACAACGCCAACCCGGACTCGACCGCGGCCGCCCTGGCGACGGTGGCGGCCATGCCCGGCAGGCACGTGGCGGTGCTCGGCAAGATGCACGAGCTCGGCGAGGGCGAGGCGGCCGGCCACCGCGAGGTGGGGGCGCGGGCGCGGGCGCTCGGATTCGCCGCCGTCGTCGTAGTGGGTGATGCTCCGGGTATCGCCGAAGGGGCCGGGCCGATCGCCATGGTCGTCGCCGACATCGACCAGGCAGAGTCCGTGCTGCGGGGATACCTGGCGGCGGGCGACGTGGTTCTGGTCAAGGCCTCGCGAGCCGTGGGCCTCGAGGTGCTGGCGGCCCGGTTGCGGGGAGCAGCGTCATGATCGCCATGCTGAGCGCGGCGGCAGTCGGCTTCACCCTCACCATCCTGCTGACCCCGGTGGCCATCCGCTTCTTCCGGGCCCGCGCCATCGGCCAGTACATCCAGGAGGAGGTCGATCACGACCACAAGCACGGCGTTCCGACCATGGGCGGAGTCGTGATGATCCTGGCGGTCCTGGTCGCCTATCTGGTGGCCCACGTGCGGTTGTGGTCGGCCGAGAGCGGCTGGGGTCTCACCTGGAGGGAGTTCCAGATCCCGGGCCTCCTGGTGCTGGTGGGCTTCGTCGGCATGGGAATGATCGGGTTCCTCGACGACGTCTCCAAGGTCTCCAGGGAGCGCAACCTGGGGCTGCGGAAGCGCTGGAAGTTCGGGGGGCAGTTGGCGATTGCGTCGATCTTCGCCTGGGGCGCCATCAACTACGGCGTCAGCACCGAGGTCTCGTTCACCAGGGGCCTCGGGTTCGACCTCCACTGGTTCTATGCGCTCTGGGTGCTGTTCATGCTGGTCGGCGCCGCCAACGCCGTGAACTTCACCGACGGACTCGACGGCCTGGCGGCCGGATCGGGCGGCCTGGTGTTCGGCGCCTTCGTGGTGATCGCCTTCTGGCAGTTCCGCCATCCCGAGTTCTACGGCATCGTCGGGACCCTGGAGTTGGCGATCCTGGCGGCGGCGCTGATGGCGGCGGCCGCCGGATTCCTGTGGTGGAACACGGCCCCCGCCAAGATCATGATGGGCGACACGGGTTCGCAGGCGCTCGGGGGAGCAATGGCCGCCCTCGCCCTCCTCACCAACACCCACCTGCTGCTGGTCATCCTGGGCGGGCTGTATGTGGTCGAGACGGTCTCGGTGATCCTGCAGATCCTCTCGTTCCGGGTCTGGGGCAAGCGCATCTTCAAGATGGCCCCGGTCCATCACCACTTCGAGCTCAAGGGGTGGCCGGAGGGCACCATCGTCGTCCGCTTCTGGATCATTGCCGGCCTGTCGGTCGCCCTCGGCCTCGGCATGTTCTACGGCGACTTCATCATGGGCGGGGGTGTGGGATGAGGGTGCTGGTCCTCGGCGCCGCCGTCAGCGGGCGGGCCGCTCTGCGCCTGCTCGAATCCGAAGGGCACACGGTGGTCGTCCATGACGCCGACCCGGGCGCGGTCACCGATCTCGGTGGGGGGCGGGTCGCCGTCGGCGGGGAGTGGGACCGGCGGCTCCTGGAGGGGATCGATCTCGTGGTGCCAAGCCCCGGGATACCGGAGCACGCCGACCCGATCCGGGACGCACTCGGCGCCGGCATCGACGTCGTCTCCGAGCTCGAACTGGGGGCGTCGCGGCTGGCGGCTCCCTACGCGGCGGTGACCGCCACCAACGGCAAGACCACCGTCACCCGGATCGCCGCCGAGATGCTGTCCGCCTCCGGGATGGAGGCGGCCGCGGTCGGCAACATCGGAGATCCGCTCTGCGACGCGGTGGGCCGGCCGTGGGAGGCACTGGTCATCGAAGCCTCCAGCTTCCAACTCCGGTTCATCGACGGGTTCCACCCGAGGGCCGCCGTGCTCTTGAACGTGGCGCCCGATCACCTCGACTGGCACGGAACCTTCGAGGCGTACCGGGACGCCAAGGCCCGGATCCACCGGAACCAGGGTCCCGACGACCTGCTGGTCTACGACGAGGACGACGAGGGGGCACTGGATGCAGTGCGGGGAGCCGCCGCCCGTCTGGTGCCCGTCAGCGGGCGCCACCGTGCCGCCGGCGGCGGACCGGAGGGCGGCATGCTGTGGATGGGGGAGGTCGGCGTCGCCACCGGGGCACTGGCGGTCGACGATCCGGCCTATCTGGCCGACCTGGCTGCGGCCGGCGTGGTCGCCCTCGCGATGGGGGCGAGCCGGGAGGCGGTCGCCGAGTCTGCCCGGGGGTTCTCGCCGGGCCGTCATCGCCGCGAGGTGATCGGCACCTGGGGCGGGGTGGCCTGGGTCGACGACAGCAAGGCGACCAACCCGCACGCGGCGCTGGCGGCCGTCAGGGCCTATCCCTCGGTGGTGCTGATCGCAGGAGGCCGCAACAAGGGCCTCGATGTGGCGCCGGTCGCGCTCGACCCCGCGGTGCGGCACGTGATCACGCTGGGGGAGGAGGGCCCGGCGATCCTGGCCGCAGCCCGTCGGGGATCCCCCGCCGCCGACATGGCCGAGGCGGTGGTGATCGCCGACGGGATCGCCGAACCGGGCGACACGGTGCTGCTGGCCCCGGGGTGCGCCTCGTTCGACATGTACCACTCCTACGGAGAGCGTGGCGATCACTTCGCCTCCCTCGTCCGGGCGAGGAAGGGGACCTGATGGCCGCCCGATCCGCCGCCGTGCTGCCCGCAGCCAGGGCCGAAGTCCGCCTCACCGAGGCGAGATCCCGCCGATCGTCGCGGACGATCGCCTTCGTGCTCATCCCGGTCGGCCTGCTGCTGGTGATCGGACTGGGGGCCGTGCTCTCGGCGTCTTCGGTGCTGGCGATCCGCGAGGGTGTCGACAACCTGTACTACTTCAAGCGGCAGATCATGTGGATGGGCGCCGGGATGGTCGCCCTCATCGTGGCCGCACTCACCAGCCTGCGGGTGCTGCGCAAACTCGCCTTTCCTGCGTTCGTGGTGTCGGTGGCCCTGTTGGTCGCCACCCTGGTGGTGGGCACCCGGGCCTACGGCTCCACTCGCTGGCTGATCGCCGGGCCGATCTCGATCCAGGCCTCGGAGTTGGCCAAGCTGACCACCATCCTGTTCCTGGCGACGCTGGTGAGCCGCAAGGAGACCTCGATGCACCGAATCCGGGACTTCATGTGGCCGGTCGCCATCTCGGTCGGAGTCGTGGGGGTGCTGGTCATCCTCCAGCCGGACCTGGGCACGGCGCTGATGATCTCCTTCGGCTCCTTTGCCGTCCTGGTCGCCTCGGCCGCCCCCTTTGGGTACGTGATGGCCGGGGCACTGTTCGGGACCGGCGCGGCGGTGATCGCGGCCGCCTCGTCCCCCTACCGCTGGGCAAGGATCACCTCGTTCCTGGACCTCGGTGGCGACCCGCTCGGCGCCGGATACCAGGTGGTCCAGAGCCTGGTCGCCCTCGGGACCGGGGGGATGTGGGGCGTCGGATTGGGCGCCAGCCGGGCCCGGTGGTCGTTCCTGCCGAATGCCCACACGGACTTCATCTTCTCCATCATCGGAGAGGAGACCGGCCTGGCCGGCTCGCTGATCGTCGTGGGGCTGTTCGTCGCCTTCACGGTGGCGGGGACCATGGTGGCGCTGCGGGCATCGGACCGCTTCGGCCGGTTGGTGGCGATCGGCATCACCACCTGGCTGGTCGTCCAGGCGCTGGTCAACATCGGAGGGGTCACCGGGGTGCTTCCGATCACCGGGGTGCCGCTCCCGTTCGTGTCGATCGGAGGCAGCGCCCTGCTGACCGAGATGGCCGCCGTCGGGATCTTGGTCAGCGTGGCGAGGACCAAGCCCGAGAGCAGGACGGCGTGAGCTTCGTCATGGCCGCCGCCGGCACCGGCGGCCACGTCTACCCGGCGCTGGCGGTCGCCGATGCGCTGGTGAGCCGTGGAGTGGACCCCTCCGACATCGTCTTCTTCGGAGGCGACCGGATGGCGGAGCAGGCGGCTCCGGCGGCCGGCTACCAATTCGTCGGCTTCGGACTCCCCAGGCTGCGCCGCTCGGCGACTCCCTCGAACCTGGCCATCCCCTGGCGGCTTCGGCAGGCGGCGGCAGCGATGGGTGCCGAGATGGAACGGCGACGGGCCGCCGTCGTGCTCGGCACCAGCGGCTATGCGACGGTGCCCGCCGCCATGGCCGCGGCCAAGGCGGGGATCCCCATGTTCCTCCAGGAGCAGAACGCCTCGCCCGGCTTGGCGGCCCGCTTCGCCGCCCGGCGGGCCACTGCGACCTTCCTGGGTCTGCCGGGCCCCTCCGAGCGGCTGCCGAGGTCCCGGATCGTGGGGAATCCGCTGCGGGCGGCCTTCGAACGGTTTGATCGGGCGTCGCTGCGCCGGGCCGCCAAGGCTCGCTACGGGGTCGCCGACGACGCGGTCGTGATCGGCGTGCTCGGGGGGAGCCTGGGCGCCAGGGTGCTCAACGAGTCGGTGGCGGGCATCGTCGCCGCCTGGCGGGGCGGACCCATGGAGGTGGTCCACCTGACCGGTCGGGCCGCCTTCGCCGACATGTCGCGGGCGGCGGCGAGGTCGCCACTACCGTGGCGGTGCATCGCATTCGAGGACGCCATGGAGCACTTCTATGCCGCAGCCGACGTCGTGGTGTGCCGGGCGGGGGCCATGACGATCTCGGAGTTGGCCGCCACCGGAACGCCGGCGGTGCTGGTGCCGCTCGAGGCGGTCGGCCAGCAAGCCAACGCAGCGGCGCTGGCCGGCACCGGGGGAGCCGTGGTGCTGCCGCAGGCAGAGACGGCCCGGCTGCCGGAGACGGCCGTCGCCCTGGCTGTGGACCTGGTGCGCCTGGCGGAGATGACCGCCGGATCGCTCCGGATGGCACGGCCGGGGGCGGCCGGAGACGTGGCCGCCGCGATGCTGGAGGCGGCCCATGGGTGACCTCGTCGGGTTCGAACGGGTCCACCTGGTCGGAGTCGGCGGCGCCGGGATGAGCGGGTTGGCCAAGCTGCTGGCCCAGGCGGGCCACACGGTGTCGGGCTCAGACATCAAGCCCGGCAAGGCGATCACGGTGCTGCCCCGGGTGGGCGTGGACACCTGGGTGGGCCATCGACCCGAGCGGGCATCCGAGTGGGACCTGGTCGTCGCCTCTTCGGCGGTGCCCGCCCGGGACCCGGAGGTGGCCGCCGCCAGGGCGGCGGGGGTCGCCGTGTGGGAGCGCCCGGCACTGCTCGCCGAGATGACCTCCCGGATGCCGGCCGTCGGCGTGGCCGGCACCCACGGCAAGACCACCACCACCGCCATGCTGGTGGCGGCCGCCCGAGCACTCGGCCGGGACCCCTCCTTCATGGTGGGCG
>JAHJML010000171.1 GCA_018821365.1 Actinomycetota bacterium
CCCCTCCCCTTCGGAGCCTTCGGCCCCTACGGGACTCCCCCCTGAGGGGTGAGAAACGGAAGCAGCGACCCGCCGCATATGCGGTGTTTGTACCGCTCCCCAGGGTGCGGTATCCACGCACTTGGGCGTTCACCCGTTCTTCTTCCTTCCCCTCAAGGGGAAGGTGTGTCGGCCCGCAGGCGAGTCGACCTCGGAGGGGGAGTGCAGCATCAATGCTGGTGCTTCACATCCGTATTCGTTCACTACCACCTGGACGTTCGCCATCTCGGGCACCAGCGACGGGGAACAGCTCGAGCCGATCGTCACGCCGAATCCGGGCTCGGTCTCGACGTCGGAGAACCCGGGAACCGAGAGCAGCGCTGAATGCGTCGGGTTCGCCCGCGACTTCGCCGCAACGCCCGCCCAAGCGAGTTTCGGCGAGCAGGCACCTGCCGAAATCGTGGTCCCCGTCGGCGGAGGCACCACCCAGATCGACCAAGGACCCGCCTTCACCGTCGACATCGAGATCAGGCCGGTCGCCGACGACCACTGACCGCCGGCGGACCCCGCCGCGGTCGGTTCGCCGGACCCGACCAGTTCGAGCGTCGACTGCTGGGGTGCCGTCCTCCACTGCGTCTGCCGCCCCTCGGCTCCTGCGGGACGGTCCCCTAGCGGCCTGCCACCGACTCCATCCAGGCATCGGTCTGCGGACCGACCACCGACCAGTCGTACTGCTCGACCGATTGCCGCACCACTTCGGAGACACTGCGGGCGATCGACGGGTCGGCCGCCACCGCCGTGAGGCGATCCGTCAACTGCCGTGAGGTTCGGTAGAGGCAGCGCCCCTCCAATCCGGCGGGCACCCGCTCGGGGTACACCAGCCGATCGGGGAGGATCGGAAGCGCCCCCGCATACATCGCCTCCACCACCGAGACACCGAAGAACTCCTGGCGGGCGGTGCTGACCACCGCATCGGCGGCGTGGAGCGCCTCCCGGTAGCCGGCCTCGTCGAGGAACCCGAGGTGGACCACCCGGTCGCCGAGCGCATCGATCGCCTCCCGATGCTGCCCGGCCTGGTCTACGAACGACTCGCCGGCCAGCACCACCCGGAAGTCGAGTCCGGCGGCCGCCACCGACAGGAGGCCGGCCAGTGCCTCCCCGACCGCCTTGTCGGGGTCCCACCGGTGGTTCCACAGGAAGGTGGCCGGACCCGACCGCTCCCGCAGCGGGCCGATCCTCTGCAGATCGACACCGACCGGCACCACCACACAGCGCTCCCGGACCGCCGGGATCAGATGAAGATGCCGCCGGTCCGGGTACGCCCCCAGCAACCCGGGCAGCCCGGCAAAGAAGGCATCCCGGTGGAACGTGCTGTTGAAAGCGGCCCCGTCGGCGGCCAGCACCGACGACCAGTTGGTCATCGCCGGCGCCGCCTCGGTGCGGGTCCTCCCGGTCGCCGGGTAGGTCACCTGGTTCTCGTGGAAGTAGACGGCCGCCGGGGTGTCGCCGACCACCCGCCGGGCCAGTCCGAGCAAGCCGGCCAGATCCAGCATCGATGAGGCCAGCAGCAGGTCGGGTGGGCCGGTCGCCTCGATCGCCTGCCCCAGCGCCTCTGCGATGGTCACGAACCCTCCGCTGAGGCGCCACTTCCAGAACTGTCCCTCGTGGGTGACCGGATGGATCTCGTGGCGGCTGTGGGCCTCCAGTCCATCGATCCATTGGCGATGAGATCCGGAGGAGTACGGTTCGAGCAGGTAGACGCGCACCCCTCAGAGATACCACACCGGCCCGGCGGGTTCGGCACCGGCCCGGTCGGGGGCAAGGCACCCAGACGACCACCAAGACCCCGTTCCGGGAGGCACCACCCCCGGGCGATCAACTCGGCACCCGAGGAGGACCGACGTGAAACGAGTGATACCGCTGCTCCTGGCATTGGCGTTGACGGCAGTGGCCGCCGGATGCGGCGACGATGCCACCGTGCTCGGCGATGGTTCGTCGACCACATCCACCGAGGCGTCCGGCACCACCGAGGCCCCCTCCACGACCGAGGCCCCCACCACGACCGAGGCCCCCACCACGACCGAGGCCCCCACCACGACCGAGGCCCCCACCACGACCG
>JAHJML010000172.1 GCA_018821365.1 Actinomycetota bacterium
ATAAT
Source organism: Actinomycetota bacterium (assembly GCA_018821365.1). GTDB lineage: Bacteria > Actinomycetota > Acidimicrobiia > Spongiisociales > UBA11373 > JAHJML01. The sequence continues at coordinate 6 of JAHJML010000172.1, forward strand.
CCTTGCCAAAGTCATGGCTCAGCGCATCGCGGATCGTCGCCAGCACCTGTTCGTCGGCGGACAGGCCGGCGGCCGAGGTGGTGGCGGCCGGGTCGTCGTCGCCACAGGCGGTCGCGACCGCCGAAATGGCGAGCACGATCACCATCATGCGCTTCAGCACAGGGGGACCTCCGGTTGATGGAATGCGGCAGGCTAGCCGCAAAATCCGGCGGCAGTTCCTAGGAGGTCGGCCTACCGTTGAGCCTGCACGAAGGGGAGACCGGATGCCGTCGAGGAGAGACCGCGTCGCCGTGGTGGTCGATGACGCCCGCACCAGGCGCTGGCCCCGCCGGATCGGGATCGCCCTGACGGCCGCCCTCATTCTCTTCTTCGGGGGCGGCGGGTGGTACTTCTCCGGTCTCATCCGCACCGATGCCCTCCTAGTCGAGGAACACCCGCCCGAATACGACTTCACGGTGACGGGCGTCTCGCCGGAGAGCATCACGTTCACCCTCCCCGGCACCCCCCCGGCCGACCTCCTCTCGTCCGAGACGCTGGGCGTCCGCTGGGAAGACGGCTACGGCCTGAGCGGACCGGTCCTCTCCCGCACCGACGAAGCCATCGCCAAGCAGTTCACTCTGGTCGCCGGCACCCTCCCGACCCCCGGCACGACTGCCGCCTTCGAGGCAAACGCGGTGCCGCCGGATCCGGCCGATGCCGGCATCTCCTATGAGACCGTCACCTACGTTTCCGCCTTCGGGGAGTTCGATGCCTGGCTCACCCCCGGCAACATGGCGGGCACCTGGGCGATCTTCATTCACGGCCGGGGCGCCACTCCGCACGAGGGGATACGAATCCTTCCTGCCTTCGCCGATCGGGGCATCCCGATGCTCCTGATCGACTATCGGAACGACCCGGGCGCCCCCGCCACCGACGACCATCTCGCCACCTTCGGTATCGGCGAGCGGGAGGACCTCGAGGGGGCGGTTGCCTACGCCCTCGACCACGGGGCAGAGGGTGTCGTCCTGGTGGGATACAGCATGGGCGGCGCCATCGCGATGGGCTTCCTGTACGAATCGGATCTCGCCGACGAGGTCGGCGCCGTCATCCTCGATGCACCCGCCCTCGAGTTGGGAGCCATGGTCGACGCCCGGGCGGCCGACACCAGCCTCCCGTTGCTGCCGTTCAAGGTGCCGGTGATGCTGACCGCCGCCGCCAAGTGGATGGCCGGTTGGCGGTTTGGGGCCGACTGGAGCGGCATGGACTACCTCGACGAACGGGCCGCCGGGTTGACGGTGCCGATCCTGGTGCTGCACGGCGTCGAGGACGACACGGTGCCGATCGCCCTCAGCCGGGAACTCGCCGACCGCCTGCCCGGCATCGTCGAACTGGTCGAGTTCCCGGGAGCCGGCCACGTCCGGTCGTGGAACGTCGACCCGACGCGTTATGACGCAGCCGTCGCTGCGTTCCTGGATCGAGTCGCCGGGTGACTGGGCCGCTCGGCGAACGGGCCTCGGAGCCTCTACCGCACCCGGCGCCTGCGTCGGCCCATCACGATCAACCGTGATCGCGGGGCCCGTTCCAGGCCCCTGACAGAGACCCATGCCACCACGATCGCAAGGATCGTGATGGCGATCGGCGGGCTGGAGATGGTTTCGGCGCCGGTGGCGAACACCGCCGTCATCCTGGTGAGCGGACGGAGCACCCCCGTCGGCTCTTCCGGGGCACGATCCTCCGGGCCAGGAGCATTCCCTGCCAGGGTCAATCCCATGGTGGGCCGGTCGCCGGTGGGTCGTTCGAGCGCAGCTGGGGGGAGGGCCGCACCGGGGGCGGCCTGAGGCGGTTCGGTCGTCGTCGTGGTGGTGACCGGCATCGTCGTGGTGGTGACCGGCATCGTCGTCGTGGTGACCGGCGCTGTCGTCGTCGTGGTGACCGGCGCCGTCGTCGTCGTGGTGACCGGCGCCGTCGTCGTCGTGGTGACCGGCGCCGTCGTCGTGGTAGTAACCGGCACCCCGACGACCTCGATCTCGATGTCATCGACGGTGAATCGGCTCCTCACGTCGTCCCCGGAGATCGTCAGCCGGATGGTGGTTGCCGCTCCGATGTAGCTGCTGATGTCGATCGTCTCCGAGACCTGGCCCGGATCGGAGTCGGTGAACCGGTACGACCGGAGCTTGACCCAGGGCGGGCCCCCGGTACTGGACACCGATAGGACGATTGCTCCGCCGCCGGCTTTCTTCACCCGGAGACGGGAGAAGCTGAGGGTGGCGGTCGTCGAGCCGGACAGGTCGGCACTGCGCAGGACGCCGCTCCCATCACCCCCGGTGAACGTGCCCAACTCCAGGCAGTTGCCGACCGCGCAACCCACTCCGGCCTTCACCCGAACGGCGCCCGCTGCCGGCCCATCCGATTCACCGACCTCCTCCCACGGGCCCGACCAGGACAGATCACCGTCGTCGCCCGTGAAGGACGCCGCCCCGAAGTGATCCCGGAAGGCGCCATTCGTCAACGCACCCGCAGTCAGGCCGACCGACAGCGCGCCGGCCAGCGCCGAAAGGGCGATGGCGGCAGCCATCCGCCTGGCAGCCCGGCGTCTCATGGATACTCCCGGGAGGATTCCCGTTGGGTGATGTCTTCCGTCCATGCATCGGGTGCTCGATTAAGAATCTGAACCACCGAACGGATCGGATCGCCGTCTCAAGACCATCACCCGTAATTGACGGCGCCTCACAGGGCTGCCTGAAACAGGTCCTCCCGCAGCGGCGGGTCGGGGGCGGGCGTGGATCCGGCCGGAAGGCGCAGCAAGAACTGGGTCCAGCCGTCGGTGCGCTGGTAGGTGAGGTCACCCCCGAGTTGCCGGGCGAGTTGCCGAGCCACCGACAGGCCCAACCCGATACTGCCGGACACCACAGCGGTCTCACCGGTGTGGACAAACGGTTCGAAGAGGCGCCCGGTCACCCCCGGGCCAACCCCACGGCCGTCGTCGGCGACCACCAGCAGGTAGTCGGCGCCCCGCACCCCTCCCGTCACCCAGACGGTCGGCCCGCCGTGCCTGAAGGCGTTGGAGACCAGGTTGCGGGCGATCTGACGGATCCGGACCGGATCGCCGTGCATCTCGCCGGGCTCCACCCTGATGTGGATGGTGCGCCCCAATCGTCGCTGCGGCCCCACCACCGCCTCGACCAGTTCGGGGACGCTGCAGTCCTCCAGGTGGACCGGAACCTCGGTGCCGTCCGGCCGGGAGGCCACCAGCAGGTCCTCGACCATCCGCGACAACTCCTCTGCCTCCCCGTTGATGCCGTGCACCAACTCACGAGCGGTCTTCGAATCGATACCGCCTTTCATCAACAGATGGGAGAACCCGACGACGCTGGTGAGGGGGGTGCGCAACTCGTGGGAGACGCCTGCGATGAACTGGCTCTTCATGCGGCCCAGATCCTGTTCGGCGGCCAAATCCGCCTCCAACTGCATGCGGGTGTCGCGCTGCTCGCGGCGGGCCTGCCAGCGGTAGATGAAGATCGCCGCCACCGGGACCAGGACCATCAGGGCGATCTTGGACAGGGCACTGACGATGCCCGAGAGTCCCTCGGCCTTGCCGATCTCATCCGCCAGCGCTTGCTGTCGTCCGATGAGTTCGGCCTCGAGCGGGAGCCACTCGGACTCGACATGCTCGGCGAACAACTGGTCGGCAGTCTCGGGGCCACCCTCATCCAGGGCGGTGAGGACCATCCGACTGCCCGCGAGGAACTCGGTCAGCCTCTGCTGCAGGCCGGCGTTCTCGACGCCGGAATCCGCCATCGCTCCGACCCACTGCTCGGCCCGGCCCAGGCTCACGGTTGCTTCGGAAAAGGCCGCGTCGGCAGCCTCGACATCCGAGAAGCCGTGGTCCGCTGCGTGAGCAAAGAGCACTGCCTGCGAGAGCGATGCCCGCACCGCTGAGACCGACCCGTTGGTGGCATTGACCCAGTGGAGCGTCCTGGCATTCTCGGTGGCCCGGGAGATCGTCGTCGAGCCGGTGAGCAGGATCACGAATCCAAGGAACAGCAGGGCGACGACGACGGATACGACCAGGGTCGTCGTCGATCGTCTGTTGCGACTCGCCATAGAGCCTTCCTGCCGTCGACGTATCGTCGGCAGGCCCGATGCACCGCTTGAGGATGGTGCCGCGATGGTCAGTGGCTGCCGGCTACAGGTCGGACGTGTAGACGATCGTCACGGCCATCAGGCCGTAGTTTCCGGAGGGAATCGCCGCCCAGAGATAGGCGGCGTGGTCGGGCCCCACGGTGTCCGGCTTGATCGTCGTGTCGATCCTGGTACGGACCCCGGTCGAAGCGCCCGTGGTGCACATGTTGGACATCGCCTTCAGGCCGCCCGCCTTCGGGTAGGTGCGGAACAGACTGAGACACATCGTGTGCCGGATTCCGAAGCCCAACTCGGCAACCCGTCAGCCACGGTTGCCGCGACGGTCGTGGTAGTCGGTTCCTCTTCCCCGATCAGGTCTGAGAAAAGCCATCCGGCGGCGAACACACCGAACGCAACGGCGATCCCGAACGCAACCCATGCGGCCTTCTTCATGCCCGCAGGCTACGCCGGGCCGAGTGGATTGTGCCTGGAGCGGCACGACGCGGCCCGGTGATCTCACAGTCCCAGGGTCACAGCGCGGGATCAGCCTGCCATGAGCGTCGCCCCGCCATCGACGGCCGGTGCGCCCCCTCCCCGACCCATCCCGCTAGGTGCCGACGTCCAGGCGAATCTGAACTCGCGGCGCCCCCAATCGGTAGCCTCCTCGCATCCGTAGCCAACCACATATGGAACGGTCAGCCGCCAGAGGCTTGGTGAGCAGCGCGACACGCTCGCTCGAAATCCTCTGGGTGAAGTCGTCGGGTTGACGGTCGCCCGTTCACGACCACAGTTCGCTAATCGCCATCGGTTCCTGAGCCGTGGTCGGCACCGCGGGCTTCCCATTGAGCGATGAGGTCGATGTCCCCGATCGAGCGGACTATCCGTAGCGCGATCTCGATGACGTACTCGCCAACCTTGGCGGCAGAGCGAAGCTCGAATCTGCCATCCGGCTCATAGCCCCAAAGAAACGCCATTTCATCGCCGCCTACCAGGTCGAGAGCTTTCTCCGCGAGATTGAGAGCAGCGGTGAACCGCCCCCGGATGGACAGAATCAAGACGCGGTTGGCGAGGTTGATGGCTGGATCCGAGAACCCGAGCTTTGCTGCGCGCTCCAACTCGTATAGGGCTCGGTCAAGATCGAGGGGGATAAGACAGAACCCCAGGTTGTTCACAGCAGCGGGGTCGCCAGTGGCATCGGCTAAAGCCTCGAAGACAAGAGCGGCCTCCTCGAATCGGCCGCGGGCCAGGAGATCGGCGGCTCGATCGGTGTACTTGCCTGAGGAGATCAGCCAGTGCTTCTTGCGAGAGGTCACTGCCCGGTTTGCGAGTTCCTTCGCTATGTCCGATTCGCTGACGATCCGTTGGCGCATCACCGAGCCGGGCAACGGAGGCGGCAACTCGCCGTGGAGGTAGCGCCACTCCTCCTTCAGAGATTCCTCCGGCCAGTCACCGAGGTAGGTCGAAGTGAAACGTGTGATCAGCCAGGTCGATTCGAGGAAAGGTGGTGAGGGTTCGCGTTCCATCACCAATCCCCGCATCTGTTCGGGTGTCGGAGCCCGCCAACGTGCCCAATCATCAAGATCCAGTGGAGCCAGCCATGCTGGCACGACGGGGATGAGCATCATCAGCACGGTGGCCCGATTGTCCGCGTCAGGTGAATTGCCCTCGGCCTCAACCAGTGGGTTGATCGCCGCAAGCCAGTCGGTCGTCCCCTCACGGAACCCGTCATCGTCCCTCTCCGTGGCAGTGATCACAGCGATCGCGATCGCAGGGCCGAGCGTGGTGGCCACGTGGCTGGCAATGTCGTTGCGATCGAGGCCGATCTCGAGCAGATGTTCGTAGTACGGACGAGCAGCCTGTTCGCGCTCATCGTGTTTCGCATCTGGGGCGTTGACCAACGCCTCGGTAAGTCCGAGCAGCAGCGATGGCACGGACTGCTCATCGATGGGTTGGGTTTTCTCGGAGAGATACCGCTGCCTCGCATCGAAGGGCCGGCTCTTCTCGTGACCTGGCGGCATCCTGCGGGCTCGCGGGATCTTGGCCCGCCGTATCGAATAGGGACCGTCGAGGCTCGTTTCGTCCAGCGGAGGAGGAGCGTTGTGCTTCGCCAGCAAGTCCATGCACTCTTCGCCGCACCCCCGTGATGCGCTACCCGGTACTTCCACGGCAAACGGACAACCGGGATGCAGGCCAGGGGGCGTGCATCCCTCACTGAACTCCCTGAGAGCAACAAGAAGGACTTGTCGCTCTGGACCATCGGAAGGAAGCGTGGTTGTCACCTATATGAGTCCTTCCGCTGCGAGATGGTCAGAATCACCGCGCCGCGGTCTTCGACGACGTAGATGATGCGATGGGCTCTCCCGAGGCGGGCCGCCCGTTTGCCCTGGAGGCGACCCATCAGCTTGTACCCGGCTTTGGGGTTGGCGTCGAGCTCAGAGAAGACCTCCCTCGCCTTCTTTGCGATTCCGGGCGGCAGGGCCGCGAGGTCTTTCTCTGCTCGCTTCGTTAGCCAGGGCATGTCAATCAGTCCTCAGAGATTCGTCCCTCGGCGAGGTCCGCTTCAGCCTCAGCGATAGCGGCCATTGCGTCGTCGTCGGAGAGGATGTTCAGCGATTCGATCAACGCCTCGTACTCGTCATGGCCGATCAGCACGGCAACAGGGCGGCCATGTCTTGTGATCGTCCACTCGGCGCCGCGCGTGACGACATCGTCGATGATCTCGCTTAGGCGGTCGCGTGCCTCGGTCAAGGGCGCTGTGGTGGTGGTCATTCACACCTCCATGTGTGCAGGTGAACTGTACAGAATTCTGGCTTGTCTCACAACTCGCCAGAATACTGGCGTATCGGCACGGAGTCCATTGCCCTTGAGAGCGGGCACCCGCGTCGCGTGCAGGCGCGCGGGAACCAGGAGCAAGGCGGCTCGGCGCACGCTGAGCCTGCCGAACTTCCTGTGCAAGGAACTGGCGGCGCACTTGGCGAGGTTCGGGCCGGGCGAGGGTGGCCTCGTCTTCACCGTGTCCGAAGGCGGCCCGCTCCATCTGACCAACTTCCGGCGTCGGGTGTGGAAGCCGGCAGTGGCGGCCTCGGTCGGCGAGCCGATGCGACTCCACGACCTCCGGCACACTCATGTGGCGCTCCTGATCGCCGCCGACGAGGAGCCCTACGTGCTCTCCCGGCGGCTGGGGCACGCCAGCATCCGGACCACCTTCGACGTCTACGGGCACCTGTTCGAGGGGAGGGATCGGCAGGCCGCCGACGCCCTCGACGAAGCCGGAACAACGGCCATGGCGGCATCTCATGCGGACAGAATGCGGACAGTCGCCTCGCCGAACGTGGCCTCCCTCGACCGCTGACGCGCCGGAACCCCTTGGTTCACAAGGGGTTCCGAGCGGTGGGCGCTAGAGGATTTGAACCTCTGACCTCTTCCGTGTCAGGGAAGCGCTCTCCCCCTGAGCTAAGCGCCCGTGTATCCGGACCCGGAGTGTACTGCCGGGTTCCGGCGAGGCGGCGCCCGGAATTGAACCGGGGTAAAGGGTTTTGCAGACCCTCGCCTGAGCCACTCGGCCACGCCGCCATGAACAGAAAGGGCGACCCTCCGAGGCCGCCCCGGAGCGGACGACCGGTCTCGAACCGGCGACCTTCACCTTGGCAAGGTGACGCTCTACCAACTGAGCTACGTCCGCAGGGTCCCGAACTATACCACCGGCCCCCCGGGGCCCTTCAGGCGCCCGTCGAGCCGAAACCGCCCTCGCCGCGGGCCGAAGACGGCAGTTCGGACACCTCCACGAACTCCTGGGCGACCACCGGGATCACCACCAGTTGGGCGATCCGATCGCCTCGCTCCACCTGCACCGGATGGTCGCCGTGGTTCACCAGGATCACCGCGATCTCACCGCGATATCCACTGTCGATGAGGCCGGGGGCGTTGACCACTCCGATCCCGTGACGGCTCGCCAGGCCGCTGCGGGGAACCCCCAGACCGGCATGCCCCGCCGGGATCGCCACTGCGATGCCGGTGGGAACGGTGGCCCGCTCCCCCGGTTCCAAACGGACGGCCGAGGCGGCCCGCAGGTCGACCCCGCCGTCGCCCGAATGGGCGTAGGCCGGGGCGGGGAGTCCTTCATCCAATCGCTTCAGGGGTATCTGCATCGGGTCGATTATGCCCTCATCGATCCCCGAGGGACCCGTGGCACGCACCAGACGTCCCGGCAGCCGGCCCACCATCCGCCGGATGCTCGAGACCACGCCCGCCAGAGTGGCGGCTCCCAACCCGCCGTCGGCGGTCGACGAAGCGATCCCCGACGAGGACATCGGGTGGGAGCCGCTGGCACTCCCCCGGGCGATCCGGTCGCACCGCACCTACCGGATACCCGTCATCCTGATCTCGCTGGTGGCGGCCGCCGGCGCCTACTTCGCCGCCCAGTTCGCCCTGCGCCTCCCCCTCGCCCACGCCGACGAGCAGCGTGGAGCAAGCACTCGAGTCCTCCAGACCACCCTCGATGCCATGCCCGACCTGCGGGCCGCCGCCGCCGCCGTCACCGATCCGGACCCCGCCGACGATCTCGGATCGCACCTGGCGACCCTGGTCCGGATGGGCGGTCTCGCCGCCGATCTGCAAACGGTGGCCCAACACCCGATGCCCTTGATGATCCCCGGTCTCCCGACCGGAGATCTCGCATCGCTGGAACCGATCCAGGACCGCATGGATACGATCGCCGATCGGATCACGATCATCGCCGAGATGCTCGCCGATGCGGCCGACTACCAAAGGGCCCTCGGCGACATGTTCCTGCTGCCCGAGTTGCCGGACCCCTCCGAAGGCCCATCGGTGGAGGTGCTCGCGGATCGACTCTCCGAGATGACGGCCGCCACCGTGGCGGCGGCGGCGCGGCTGCCGAACGACGACCTGTATGCGGCCCACCGTTCGGAGGTCGAATCGCTCATCACGTGGCTGCCCGAGTGGCAGGCCGCCTACCTGGATGCGCTGCGCGATGACGATCTGGTACGAGCCGATGCACTCAGGGACGAAGCAATGGGGCGAATCGCCCGACTCCGCTCCGATCTCGGCGGGCCGCTCGCGGCGCTCGCCGACTGGACGTCGGACGCCATCGCCAGGTTGACGCTGGACATCCAGGCGGCGTTGATCCTGACGGCGTAGCAGCCGGGTGGGATCGCAGCCCACCTCCCCGGCATGGGCTCAGGCGCTGCCCTCGAGCGCCGCCATCTCCCGTCGGAAATCGCCGGCTCCCGCGAAGTCCTTGTACACCGAGGCGAAACGGAGGTAGGCCACCTCGTCGATGTCCCGCAGTCCGATGAGAACCATCCTGCCGATCTCGTCGCTGGAGACCTCCGACCCCGAAGCCGACACCTCCGCCTCGATGGCGTCGACCAACGCATCGATCGAACCGGAGGGGACCTGACGGTCGACCACTGCCTTCTCGAGACCGGCCCGGATCTTGGCCGCCTCGAAGGGAACCAACGACCCGTCCCGCTTGCGGACGATGAGACCCATCTCGGTGCGCTCGTAGGTCGTGAACCGGCGAGCACACTCGGAGCAGGTACGGCGGCGGCGTACCGAACGGCCGCCGTCGGAAGGGCGGCTGTCGACCACCCGGGTGGGCTCGGCGTCACAAAAAGGGCATTGCATCAACCGGAGAGGGTAGACGGACCGGGCGGAACCGACGCCCGATGGCGGTTCCCACACCAAACATGGGCCGCGGCCCGAAGGCCGCGGCCCATGAACGTGCAGGTGTGATGCGAGTCAGCCGGGGATCGGGACCCGCAGCACCTGCCCGGGCAGGATCACACTCCCTTCCAGGTCGTTGAGACGCTGGATCTCGAACACGACCCGGCGGACGTCCTCGCCCGGGGTGGTGCTGTCGGCAGCGATGTCCCAGAGCGTGTCACCGGCGACGACCAGATGGGTCCCGTACTCGACGGGCCCATCGGTCGTCGCGACACCGCTGGCACCGACCGTGTTGACGAGCAGGAGGACGGTCAGCACGACTATGGCAGTGAGGAGAACCACGACCCGTGCAGGGGTAGTGAGTTTCATCATGCTGGCGACCTCCTGGCTCGCAACCGCCGATGCCCTCCGCGATCGGAGAGCGGTACTCCCGGAACCGTAGGAACCGGGTGTGACACGAACGGGTGTTCGATCCATGCCGATACTGTATCGAACAGGTGTTCGTTCGTCAAGTCGAACGTATGTTTGCTTTCGGGAGCCGGGGCCGGTAGCCTGCCGGGCATACCAGGGAGGACCGGCATGGCCCGCGAGGACATCAGCACACGCCAGCAACAGATCCTCGACCTGATCTTCGACACGGTCGCCGATCGTGGCTATCCCCCGTCGGTGCGCGAGATCGGCGACGCCGTCGGGCTCTCCTCACCGTCCACGGTGCACTCCCATTTGTCGGCTCTGGTCAAGGCGGGTTACCTCCGCCGCGACCCCACCAAGCCCCGCGCCATCGAGGTGATCGATCCGGGCGACCACGTCGATCTGCGGCGGGCGCCGGTTCGTGACGTCCCCCTGCTCGGCCGGATCGCCGCCGGATTGCCGATCCTTGCCGAGCAGGACATCGAGGAGATCCTGCCCCTCCCCACCGGACTGGTCGGCAACGACCCGGTGTTCATGCTGCGGGTGCACGGCGATTCGATGATCGACGCCGGCATCTTCGATGCCGACCTGGTGGTGATCCGGCGTCAAGCCGATGCGAGCAACGGGGACATCGTGGCGGCGCTGATCGACGGCGACGAGGCGACGATCAAGCGATTCCGGCGCGAGGGCAATCGGGTGATCCTGATCGCCGAGAACCGCGACTACGAACCCATGGTGTTCACCGAAGGCGTCGAGATCCTCGGCAGGGTGGTAGCGGTCCTCCGAGCGATTCGCTGAGCACGTCCGACGGCACCCGTCCCCGGTCGCACCACGCCGGCCGTTTCCCGATCAGATCGATCCGCTGAACACCGCCACGGCCGGCCCGTCGATCCACACGCCCTCGTCGGTCACCTCGACGATCAGGGAGCCGCCCGGCAACTCGACGGTCACCCGCGCATCGGTCAGCCCCTTCTGATGGGCCATGGCGGCGGTGGCGGCCGCACCCGACCCACAGGCCAGCGTCTCGCCGACCCCGCGCTCCCAAACTCGCAGCGCGATCCGGTCCGGCGAGACCACGGTGGCGAACTCCACATTGGTCCGCTCCGGAAAGTGCGGATCGCCCTCCACGATCGGCCCGACGGCATCGACGGGAGTGCTGTAGCAGTCGGAGACGAACGCCACCGCGTGCGGGTTGCCCACCCGGATCGGATCGAGGTGGTACCCGGCCACTTCGAGCGGCCCGACCCCGGCGGCGGTGACGGTGCCGAGCAGGGCCCGGACCGAGCCATCGTCCCTCACCGTGACCGGCCGCCTGCCGACCGCCGTCTGCACCACGAAATCGGGGCCGGACACCATCCCGGCGTCCACCGCGTAGCGGGCGACACAGCGGAGCCCGTTTCCGCACATCTCGGCCGGGGAACCGTCGGCGTTCCAGTACTCCATGCCGATGAGGCCGGCCTCGAGCGGCGAGACGACCAGCACCCCGTCGGCGCCGATGCCGCGGCGCCGATCACACCAACCGGCGACCTCGGCGGCCGTCGGCTCGAACGGCCCCCGCAGGACCACGAAATCGTTGCCGAGGCCATGCATCTTCACGAAGTCCATCCGGCCTCCTCCAAGACGGCCAGCAGACTGCCGGCCCGCCGCCGGGGATCATCTTGCCACTCGATGGGGACAAGCCGAGGATCCTTGCCGAAGAAGGTCCGCTGCCGTCTCGCCAGCGCCCTGGTGGCGTCGATGGCCCTTCTCCTCCCCTCGGCCGGGGTCCACTCCCCCGCCACCACCGGGAGCAACTGGCGGTAGCCCGCCGCCTGGGCCGCGGTCCGGCCGAGCCGGGGGGCCAGCGCCCGCACCTCGTCCAGCAGGCCCCGCTCCAGCATGCGATCGAAACGAGCTTCGATCCGCTCCGGCAGCAGATCGACGGGATCGAGGATGGCGGCGACCAGGGGACGGCGGGGCAGGTACCCCCGCACCGCAACCGCCTCGGGGCGCACCGCCCGCGCCGTGGGGGTGGCCCCGCTCATCCGGTGGATCTCGAGAGCCCGGGCCACTCGCCGCGGGTTGGCGAGGTCGAGGTGCGCCCCCGCCTCGGGATCGGCTCGCAGCAACTCGCCCACCGCTTCGGCGGCATCGAGGGCATCGATGGCTTCCCGCACCTGAGGATCGGCGGCGGGGAACTCCATGGGGTCGACGAGGGCGCGGAAGTGGAGGCCGGAGCCGCCGACGATGAGGGCCGGGACCCCCCGGTCGGCCAGATCGTCGAGCACCCGGCGCCCGGCGGCCTGGAACTCGGCCACGCTGTAGGCGTCGGCGGGGTC
>JAHJML010000251.1 GCA_018821365.1 Actinomycetota bacterium
AGTGCCCGCAGCCCCGGCGCCTCGATGCCGTCGTCGTTGGAGATCAGGATGAGAGGAGCTGCCATGCGCACCGTCGCCCGGCGCAGCCTACCACAACTCGCCCCCGACCTCGCGCCAACGTGGACGTGGACGTCGTCGTGGTCGTGACGCGGTTGTGCTCGAAATCGCACGGGGCCAGGCAGGTTCGGCTCGATGTCGCCTCGCCTCGTGGTCTCCGACGGGTGCGTTCGTGAAAAGGGGGATCCGGCAACCGCTTGAGATTACGCATGGTTGCCCTCGCCGCTGCGCTTCGAGCCGAATGCGGTGGTGTCCGAGGCACGCGGCAGGAAGTGCCGGCCTTCGAGCTGGGCCTCCATGGCGTCATCCCAGCGACCGCTCTTGAGGATCGCGCGGAGGTACATCAGGTGCTCGAGCCGCTCCTCACACCAGCAGTGGCTCGCGCTCTTGAAGCGCAGGTTGATGACGCGGCGTACGGCAGACTCCACGACACCCGACCCGATGGGCACCTTGGCCTCTCGGAGGTCGAAGTATCTCAGCCGTCCCGCCTTCAGGTGGCCGTCGAGGTACGCGATCTCCTTGTTCATCGCCCTGGCGCGACGACCGCGAGCGAAGGCCCGGAGCTTCGCGATCACGCTCGCGGGACCACCGGCCTCGAGCATCTCCTTGTTGAACAGCCTGGTGAGGGACGCTCGCTGCTCGGCGGTCAGGCTCCGGCACGCCTTGAGCGCCCCGGCGACGTGCTCGGTGGCGTGATAGAAGTCGAGGACGAGCACGACCTTGGCGCCGTCGATCCCGGCTCGCTCGAAGACCTCCGCCGCCCGGTTCCAGATCCACTCCGCGCCGTCGCTGACGAACACGACCTGCGCGGCCTGGTTCGCACCGATGAGCCGGAGCAGGCCGCAGAGCTGCGTGAAGACCTTGTCCGCGTCGCCAAGGGACACCTCGTAGATCGGCCGCCAACGACGGTCCATCTCCCCGTCGTCGTCGAGGACATCGACGGTGATGATCCTCGGCTCCCGCCACTCCAGGACGAACGGTCTCCGTCCGTTCTCTTGCTTCTTGGCCTTGTGGTACGTCCTGCGCGTCCGCGCTCGACCACCATCGACCGAGACCCGAATCCGACGCCCGGCCACCATCGAATCCCGGGGCAAGGGAGCCTCGAGAGCGGCGGCCAGCGCCTCGTCACGTCTCGCCACGGCGAACTGACCGGTGTGGCTGGCCAGCTCCACCATCTGGCTGACATCGAGGTCGAGACCGTCTCGGGCGAGCTGCTCTCGCGCCTCCGCGTAGCTGCTGCACAGCACCGTCTGCCGCGCCGCCATCGAGCGGGTCAACGGCGACGCTCCGACCTCGATCCCGAGCCGTTCGAGCACCGGGTACGCGCCGATCCCCGCCGTGCCTCGCTTGCCGCTCGACCGGGGGCGTCCGACCAGACCCTTGCGGCTCGGACGGAGGTACGGGGTCCTCATCTGCAGCCGAAGCCCTCCGGGCAGCAGAATCGTGACCCAGGACCACCCCTTGTCCTTGACGGGCCGCGTCACGCCTTGCTCGCGATACCGCCGCCGGGTCTCGGCGGCGGCCTGACGGCGTACCGCCACATCCCGTTGGGCCATGATCAGTCTCCGCGCGATGGACAGGTCGGCGATGGACTGGGCCAGCGAGCGCTCGCGCTTCTCCATGGCCAGCATCTCCGTGGCCGTCGCGGGGTACGTGTCATCCCGCAGCTCGGCGATCAAACCGGCCATTGTGGTGCCGACCACCCTCAGGGCGTGGACCATCTTCTTCGGGGTCGTGTACACTGTCAGCGCGGTCATGGGTACCGCGTCACGAAACGGTTGCTGACGTCGGCACGACCTCGCTGTGGGCGCGGGGCGCCGGCTTGGGCACTGGCCATGCAGCGGAAGACCGAGGCGCTGCGGCATGTGCTGCGAGCTGGTGCACGGCCTCTGGCCGAGCCGGGAGGAACTCGACTTCCTCGGGTCGCTTCAGGGAGACCGTGTAGCACGCGCGCAAGGCGGTGAGTATGGCGCGGTAGCTGCCGAGGCTCACGTTGCGGTTCTCGACCAAGTGGATGAGGTACTGGAGGACCTCGACGTTGCCCATGTCCTGGGGCGAGCGCCGGTGGTGGTTGGCGAAGCGCTGCACGTGACCGAAGTAGCCGCGAATGGTGGCCTCCCCGTAGCCGGCCTGGAGAAGATCCTCTCGGAACCGCTGGGAGAAGGGCCCCAGCGGATACGAGGGCTCAGCGGGGCGAGGGGCCGCTTTGGGTTCGCCGACTTCTCGGAGACGCTCGAGGTGGAAGAAGTTCACGCCGCTGGTGCAGCGTCCACCGGAGACGGTGCGGGCGATGGCGGTGAGGCTGGCGTAGGTCTGCCCCTGGTAGTCGAAGCCGCGGTCGAGGATCAGGACCTGGTGCTCGGTCCCCTCCCAGATGCGGGTCAAGATGGCACCGGGCGGAGGCAGGCGCGGATCCCGAGCGGGTGCGAAGACCGTGGCGCAGCGAGCGCGGAGCTGCTCCTCCGTGAGCCCCTCGATGTCGGGGAAGGGCTGCGGGATGTCCGAGGGCGGTTGCGAGGAGGGGTCAGGCTGCGTCTCGGTGGCAGCGTGCTCTGGTGCCGTGGTGGAGCCTTCGACGAGCCGCTTGATCCGCCGGTGCAGCCGGTGGTCCCGGTGGTCGCGGACCAGCGGCGTGGCGCTGGCGACGGCGACGCCGTCGAGCTCGGCGAAGGCGTCGGGGAGGTCGTCGAGCGAGCCGTAGAGCACGCGGACGTAGTCGGGATGACGGAGGTTGGCGACCAGCGCAGCCTGGGCTGGCTGCTGCTGGAGGTCGCGAGCCAGATGTACGCGCCCCAGCCGTCGCCGCAGCTCCTGCTTGCGGCCGCCGAAGAAGTGCTCGAGAGCGTTGTTGGTGCGCTCGACCACGGCCAGCACGCGGCCGTCCTCGTCACGGCGTGCGGGGTGGCCGAACAGGCGCCCGCCGTGTCGTTGGAGGTAGCGCAGCACCACGGCGTGGACGGATGACTTGCCCGCAGCGGCGACGCGCTTGTCGAGCTCCTGCTTGTAGTCCAGCAGGTCGCGCTCCATTTCGGCGAGGCGGAGCAGCTCCAGCGACGGCAGCTGCGGCTGCTCTGCACGGAGGTCGGCGCGGGGCAGCTCGGCGTTGGTCAGCCGCAGGACGTCCCGTAGCTCGCAGAACGCCTGCCATCCCTCGTCGAGCCGCTCGGTCGCCACGGCGACGCCTCGCTCCTTGGGAAGGCGCGCCAGCAACGAGCGAAGGTGCTGCAAGGCGCGCCGCTCCGGTGCAGTACGCGGCGAGGGCACCCACAGCTCTGCCTGCTCGCCGGCACGCTCGCAGCGGCGGATGAGGTGCAGGTGCGGCAGGCTGAAGGGAAACGGCGCGTCCTTGTGGCCATCGCCCTCCAGCAACCAGAGCACCAGCGCGAGGAGGTCCTCGCGGATCGGCCCGGGGCCGAAGGTGCGCTGCCCGCCGTCCTGCTGCCGATGACGGCGCAGCTCGCGAAGCATCGCGTACAGCTCGCTGCGCACGCCGGTGCGCCGCAAGGCGTCGCGCAGCAGGCTGTAGGGCTGCTCGAGGAGCTTCTTGCCGACCGCCGCGAGGAAGTGATAGTGGCAGACCAGGTCGGGTACGCCGCGCTGCCGCAGCGGCTCGACCGCTGCACCGATGCCGTCGCCCAGGTCCCGCACGACCGCCACGGGATCACCGAAGAGTGCGACCACCTGGTCGACCAGGGGCTGGAGATGGTCCTGGTGCTCGGTGGGGATGCGCGTGGCGCCCAGGACCCATCCACGCCAGCCGTCCAGGGCGACGAAGAGCCCGCCGCGCCCATGCTCGCAGGTGGCGTCGAGATGGAGGGGGTAGCCGCCTTCCATGGTGGCACGCAGGGCCGGAGCGCGGTGCAGGTGCAGGCGCTCCAGCCGCAGGAGGAAGCGATCGCAGAGGTTGGAGACCGTCCCGTCCGACAGGTCGATGCCGTGGCGGTCGCGCAGCTCGGCGCGGATCTCCTCGCGCTGTCGGCCGCCGAGGTAGCGGGCCAGCCCGACGTGCACGATGAGGTCGTAGCCGTAGCGCTGCCGAGGCGGGACCAGGCGGCGCAGCCTCTCGGAGCCGACCGTCGGGCAGCCTGCATCCCCGTCGCAGCGCTCGAGGATCTCGCGCGCCTCGAACTGCCCCTGAGCCAGCGTGACCACGGTCCGCGTCCTGCTCTTGGAGATGCTCGTCTCTCCGTCGCACGCGGGGCAGCGCTCGACCTCGGCCCTGAAGTCGATCCGCGGTAACACACCGTCCGGGCGCGCCGCCGCCCGCATGACCTCGCCGGCAGACCAGCCCACGCGCTCGGCATGCAGCCGCAGCCACGTCAGCGCTTCGAGGGCCCCCCTTTCCCCCCGAGGTCGAATCGGGTGAACACGGCGTGGACCTGGGGCAAGGTGACCGGCGGTTCCAATCCGTGCAGGTGGCGCACCACGTTGACC
>JAHJML010000256.1 GCA_018821365.1 Actinomycetota bacterium
GTATCCGATCGCCGTGTTGTCACGGAACGGATTCGGGTGATTCGGAAAGACCCGGACCACCCGCCCCAACTCGGGAGCGTCCGACGCATCCTCCCTGGTATCACCCCAGTAGGCATAATCCTGGGCCGTGTTGCAGGACCGATGCATGCTCGTCATCATGAAGACATAGTCGCAGGTGTCGAAGTCTGGGATTTCAATAAACCCATTGCCGCTGGCGTCGAGCTCCATGAAGTACTCGGTGTAGGTCGTGCCCGTCTTCTTGATGAGCTCGACCGCCCCCGTGCAATTGGGGCCGTCGAAGGTCACCTGAAGGATGTTGTCAGCGCTTTCCGGATCGGGATTGAAGCGGTCGATGCTGGTGCCGTACGGCTCGGGCAGCCGGCTCGCATACGGGTGCTTCTCGCCGGTCGGATAGGAAAAGTGCTGGAGCGAATGATTCAGCATCGCGCTCCATGTGCCGCTTTCGGTGAAGTGTTGATGGTCGTCGCGCGATGACGTGTAGAAGCACCACCGCATGAGCTCGTAGTATGCGGTGTGGCCGTCAGAGCCGTAGACCGCAAACTGAGTATCAAAGATGTCCCATATCGAACCGCCGTCGCGCGTATCTTCCCAGATGTCCTCGACGAGCTCCTCATTGAATCGCTCAGCCGTGTACATCGGCCAGACGATGCCGCCATACTCATACTGGCCGTTGAACTCCTTCAGGCTTAGCCACGGCACGCCGAACCAAGCGTAGAGATAGCCCACGTAGTCATTGGCGCTGTCGAAGGCCCACTCCTCGCCGATCATCGCGCAATTCTCTTTGTACCAGTTGTTGGCGGGAGCGTTGTAACCGAACTGGGTGACATGCATGAACTCGTGCGCAGTCGTGCAATTGCGGGTGCCCACGTTGCCGATGGCATTGTCGACATGGAAGTAACCAGTGTAATCATAGGGCGTACCGCCCGGAACCGGAGACTCAGCCTCCGCATAACCGAGGATACCGACGCCGCAGTCGTGGATGTAGCAGTCGATCATGTCCATTCCGCCGCCGTTGGCACCGTCTCCCGGGGGAACCCGCCAGTTCTGCTGGACGAAGTACTCTTCGTACGAGGTCTCGCAGGCGTCGGCTACATACTGGGCGTATGACGCGCTGCAGGCGTCACCGCCGCTCGTGGTGTAGTGAACATAGAAATGATCCGTGATGATGAGCTCGGGAAGGTTGTAGGGGCGTGACCGATAGCCGCCGATCACCTCCTGCAGATCAGCCGACATACCATCCATATTGAAGTAGATTTCGTTCAGGATCATCGCTGCGCATCGAATCGTCCCGCCCTCGATCTGGAATTGGGCCGGCAGCCTGGCCGGATCCTTTACGAAGTAGAGGCGATAGAGGAGCATCTCGTCGATCGTAATCTCGTTGTTCTCGTAAGCCTGATTGATCGCTTCCAATGCGGGGTGGCCATACGTCGCTAGCTCCAGCTCCTCCGCTCCCGCCGTACCCAGCGTAAACAGGCCGGCGAGTAGCATTGTGGTCACCATCCAAACCAGACGTTTCATGGATATACCTCCCGTTCAAGCGTCGACCATGCTGCATTGCCGAGGCCCGGCAGCAAGAAAAAAAACTCCACGCGGCATCCCCGATTGAAGTGCCGCGGTCTCCGGACAAGTGCTAGACACCCCTATAGTGTACCGGAAATCCTGCCGATCGTCAAATCGATGCCGGTCACAAGATGATGGTTCGGCAGAGGAGCAAAGAGACCTAAACGCAATGTATTTTACATCTTAGAGGATGTTGCGCCGCGCCCTTTATCGGTCACACCCTCTTACTATCGCTACCGATACCCATTCCCCGGTATTGGGTTCCGTGGATGGGGAAACCTGCCTTCGTGTCTTGTGGTAGAATTCCAAGCTGCTCATAGTCATCGCTTCCAGGCGTCGGCCGGAGCAACTGGAGCTGGCGTAAGCGAATGAGACGAGGGAGACCAACATGGCCAAGGCCAAAGTCGCCGTCCTGCGCACGACCCCGGAGACCGTTCTCGGCGACTACCGTCGCCTGTGCGAGTTTGCCGGTCTGAAAGACGCCCTCGATCCATCAGCGCAGACAATCCTCAAAGACAACATCACGTGGCACTTCGTCATGCCGGGCGTGAACACGACCCCCTGGCAGCTGGAAGGGAC
>JAHJML010000173.1 GCA_018821365.1 Actinomycetota bacterium
CAAGCGGGGGAGAGCATACTTGGGCGCCCCCTCTGTCGCCTTCGGCGACATCTCCCCCGCCACGCGCCACCAGGGCGATCCACCCTCCCCCTCTGTCGCCTCCGGCGACATCTCCCCCGCAAGCGGGGGAGAGCACACCTGTCCCCAGAGTCGTCCACATATCCACAGCAATCCACAGGGGGATTGTCCACAGGACGGGTTGGCAACTCGGTCAGGAGGCTGCCGGGGGAGCGGCGGTGTCGGTCATCCCGGCGTACAACTCCAGCAAGCGGTCGGCGGTGGCCGACCACGAGAACCGCGCCGATCGAATCACCGCCGCCGCCGAGAACCCGGCGGCGAGGGCCGGGTCGCCGAGGATGCGATCCAATCCCTCCGCAAACGAGGCGGGGTCCCACCCGTCCACCAGGAAACCGGTCTCGCCGTCGGCGATGACGTGGGCCAGGCCGCCGACCCGGGCCGCGACCACCGGGATCCCACACGCCTGCGCCTCGGCGGCCACCAACCCGAACGACTCGCTGCGGGAGGGGGCCACCAGCACGTCGGCCGCCCGATAGGCGAGCGGCACCTGGTCGTGCGGCAACGGCGGGTGGAACGAGACCCGATCGGCGATCACCAGATCGGCGGTCAGATCCAGCATGGCGGCCATCTCGGCGGGGCCCCGTTCGCCACTGGCGCCCCCGACGATCATCATCTTCGCCTCGGAGTGGGTGTCGGCGATCCCGGCGAAGGCCCTGATCGCCACATCGAGTCCCTTCAACGGCTGCACCCTCCCGGCAAACAGCACCAGGGGTCCCCCGGCCCCGATCCCCAGGGCGGCGCGGGCCTCGGCCCGATCACCGGGACGGAAGATCGAGTGATCCACCCCCGGTGGCGACATGCACAGGCGCTCGGGATCGGCCCGGTAGTGCCCGATCAACTCGGCCACCTCGGCGGGGGTCGAGGCCACCACGCACTTGGCCCTGGCGATCACCTCGGCTTCGGTGGCGATCCGGAACAGGCCGGCCGGGGTGTCGTCGTGACGGAGGCTGGCGTTCTTGACCCGGCCCAGGGTGTGGAACGAGATCGCCAACGGCACCCGGAGCCGATCCTGCAGCACCACCCCTGCCCAACCCGACAGCCAGTAGTGCGAATGGACCGCGTCGTAGCGGGCGCCGTTCTCGGCGGCCCAGGTCAGCACGCCGTCGGTGAACCCGGAGACCATCTTGAGGAGATCGCCGTCGTCGGGGCCCAGATCGACATGGACCACCCGGTACCCATCCTCCACCTCGACGATCCCCTGCCCCCCCTGCTCGTTCTGGCGGGTGAACACCTCCACCTGCACACCCCGCCGCGCCATGGTGCGGGCGAGGCCGTCCACGTAGACGTTCATGCCGCCGGCATCACCCGAACCCGGCCTCGCCAGCGGGCAGGTGTGGATGCTGAGGTAGGCGATCCGTCGGATCACGCCGCCCCCTCCAGCACGAACAGGGGCCGGGGCACCGCCCCCATCCTGAACTTGTACGACTCGTCGCCCTTGAGGAAGTCGAACCGGCGCTTCCCCCCACCGATGGCGGCGGCGATGAGGCGATCGACCAGCGTCACTCCGGGCGAGGCCGAACCGAAGCGGGGGTCGTATGCCGAGTTGTAGAGGTAGTAGACGCCGTCGTCCTCGAACCCGAAGGCGGCCGCCACCGCCGCGCCGCCGCACATCAGCAGCGACAGCAGTGCTCCGTCCACGCCGAGCAGATCCTCGAAGAAGCCCGCCATCTCCTCGCCCATGAACTCGCCCTTGGGCCCCTCCGAGGCGCGGTGCATCTCCACGAAGGCGCCGAAGCCGCCGGGGCCCGACACCAGGTGAGGTTCCCCGAGGGCGTCGGTGAAGCGGCGCCGCTTGCGGCGGATCTCGTGACGATCCTTGGCCCGCAACCCTCCCAGGTAGGTCTCGTAGTCGGCGGGGAGGGCCAGCACCGCGGCGGCCTGGTGGGGGGCGGGGGCAACGGCCACACCGGCGGCAGCCAGGCCCTCGGCCAGCGGCACCGCCACCTCACCCGGCAGCGAATCCAGCCGGAAGCGGGTGCCCGGGGTGAGCGCCGCTCCCAACGCCTCGCCGAAGGCCACCAGATCCGCCAATCCGCCGCCCAGCGGGCAGTGGTAGTCGGTCAGGTCCTCCTCGCCGGCGATCACGATCCCGCCGCGGCCCCGCCGCAACGGGAGCGCCACCCGCCCGTCGTCGGCCAGCAGCAGTTCGCCACTCCCCCGGTGCGCCCGCCACACCTCCAGGAACCCCCGGCGGGGGAACGGCCCGACGTCGGCGGCCACCGGGTCACGATCCAGTGCCGAGCCCGACCAGTCGCCGTGGAGGTGCATCAGCCGCCCACCACTTCGAAGGCACCGACCGGGCGGCCGCCGCCGAGCACCGGCGGGTTGGCGACCTCGGCGAGTTGCCGCTGCGGGTAGTCGGGAAGCAGGCCGAGATGGCGCATCATCTCGATGGCACCCACCACCGCCACCTCGAAATCGCCGCTCCAGCACTTGGCGGCGATGCCCACGCCGCTCTGATGGGCGACCCCGACACAGCCCATTGCTCCGCCCTTGACGATCGACGCTCCCCAGCGGGACAGGAGGGAGGCGGCCCGGTCGCCGTGGGACGTCAGCGGGGCATACCGGTACATGGCGGCGGCCACCTCCGCCAACCGGGGGTCGCTCGCCAGCCTGGCGAACCCGGCGGCGAGGCCGGCGACGGTGGAGCGGACCGTCGGCACCCCGCACCCGTCGACGCCGACCGGAGTCGGGTCACAGCCGGTCATCTCCCCCAAAAAGGAAACCACCCGCTGCTGGAGTGGGTGCTCCGGGTCGGTGTAGGAGAGCGGCCACCCCCGGGCCACGCAGGCGCGCAGCATGGCGGCGTGCTTGCCGGAGCAGTTGTGGAACACCGGCCGCTCCTCGAGGTCCCCCGACGCCGCCCACCGGCGGTCGGCAGCCATCGACGAAGGCCGGACCGCCGGACAGAGCAGATGGCCCTCGTCGAGGCCGACCTCGGTGAGCATCTTGCGGACGTAGGCAATGTGGATGGGATGGGCGCCGTGGCTGCCGCAGGCGACCGCCAACTGCTCGGTCCCCAGCGCGGCACCGGCTTGCTGCGAGATCGCAGCCTGAAACGGCTTGGCGGCGGATCGGAGGAAGAACTCGTCGCCCGCATCCCCGAACGAGGCGATGGCGCCATCGGAGGTGGCCGCCACCACCGAGACCTCATAGCGAGCCTCGACGAGGCCCGAGCGAACCGCACCGATGCGCACGTCAGCCGTCGATCGACTCGTCGTCGGCGAGTTCGCCGCGATAGCGGCGATTGAGTTCCGCCTGCATCAGATCGATGACTTCGAACACGGCTCGTCGCTGCCCCGAGATCTCCGTCTCGACCTCGGCCAGCATCGCCCGGGTCTCCTCCAACTCGTCGTCGGAGAGTTGCGGGAGCCTGGCGAGGAAGTCGTTGCCGAGGGCGTGATCGACAGGGCGCTTGCCCACGTCGGGAAGATCGGGCGCCTTGATGGGAATCGCCCGGCCGTCGCCCGGTTGCCGGAACGGCTGGGGCTCCCCGCCGCCGGAGAGGATCTCGGGGAGCGCCTCCATCAGTGATCGCTTCTCTTCGCCGCTACGGCGGCGCAACTCGAACGACAGCAGGTCCATCCGGCCGTGCAGCATCCTTCGATAGAAGGACAGTTCCACGTCGAGTTCTCCGCACATGTCACGGCGGCGCCGCAACTCGTCGAGATCGACGGCGTCCAACCCTGCGGTGAACTCCGGGGCGCGAATCTGGTCGATCCTGCGTCGATTCTGATCAGTCACGGTCCTACCTCCGACGACGGCGCCAGCCTATCGGGGTGCGAGCACCTAGGGACAGACCGCCCGCAGCGAAGGATACGGGTTCACGTTGGAGGCTCCGCCGCCGACGGCCATCCCAAAGTGGAGGTGGTAGGCGCCGGGCGCCGCGTTGCCGGTGTCGCCGACCGTCCCGAGGACCTGCCCGATGCTCACCCGGTCGCCGTTCCGCAGTCCCTCGGCGAAGGTGTCGAGGTGGGCGTAGAAGAACCCCACCCCGTAGTCGGCGTGCACCCAAACGGTGTTGCCGCCGAGGCTGTTGAAACCGAGGCTGACGGTGCCGTTGGCCACCGCCACCAGGCGGGTGCCCTGGGCCGCCATAAGGTCGGTCCCCTTGTGGGTGCGGCCGCCGGAGCGTGGCGCTCCCCAGGAGTCGACGAATCTGCTGATGCCGTCCACCGGGCAGATGAAGCCGGGGGTGAGGCTCAAGGCGATGCCGCCGGCGGGACCGGCGGCCGCCCTGGCAATGGCCTCGAGGCGCAGCCGCTCCTCCTCCTGTCGCCTGCGCTCCTCCTCCTCGCGGCGCCGCTGCTCGGCGAGTTCGGCCTCGGTGCTGGCCAGTACCGAGTCGGCCTGGGCCAACTGCGCCTCGGCCTCGGCGAACAGTTCGTTCATCCGGGCCGCCACCAGTTCGGCCTCGAAGCGCAGGTCGGCAAGCCGTTCCGAGTCGTCATCGAGTTCGGCCTCGAGCCGCTCCATCTCGGCGCGGGCGGCCAGCAGCGAGTCGAGCGACTCCACCTCGCCCTCCACGGACTTGGCCAGGATCTCCTGGGCCATCACGGCCTGCTCGATCGAACCGGTCGCAAACAGGATGGTCCCCTCACTCCGATCCCCGTGCATGTAGGCCTCGACGGCCCGGTTGCGGACCTGGTCCTGGAGATCGTCGGACTGCTGTTGATAGGAGTCCATCAGACTCCTCAACTGCCCGATCCGGAAGGTCAGTTCGGCGAACTCGACATTGATGGCCTCGTAGGCGGCGACCGCCGCGTCGAGGTCGGTCAGAGCGGCGGCGCGCTCGGCCGCCGCCGCCTCGCGCTGGCGACGGGCTTGCTCGACATCCTCGTCGGTCACCGACCACGCCGGGAGGGCGGTGCCGGCGAACAAGGACGCGAGCAGCACGATCACGGCCACGCGTCTGCGCCGCCGAGGCTTCTCCATCGAAGTCATCGTATGACCATGGGGTCCGACTCCCCGTCCTTTCCAAGGGCGTATCGGCACAACCATGGTGGTAGTGAACCGGGTTTATGAGAAGCCGGGCGGTCTTGCTCTCTCCCACCCCCTCTGCCCCTCCGGGGCATCTCCCCCGCCCCAGGGCGGGAGAGAAGGGAAACCCGTTCGGGAGCGAGTCGGGCGATCTTCCTCTCTCCCGCAAAGCGGGGGAGATGGCCCCGTCCGAACAGGACGGGGCCAGAGGGGGACGGCCGGAGCCAGAGGGGGCACCCTCACGCGTTCCTCTCCCACCCCCTCTGCCCCTCCGGGGCATCTCCCCCGCCCCAGGGCGGGAGAGAAGGGAAACCCGTTCGGGAGCGAG
>JAHJML010000314.1 GCA_018821365.1 Actinomycetota bacterium
CCACAGGTCCGCTTTTGTTCGCACGGTAACAAGACGCAATATTCCGGGCACGACTTTTAATGACCCAGAAATGGTACGCAACATGGTGATTTCGTCCTCCCGACAGGATTCTGCATATTTAGTAACGAAATCATCTTTGTCATTGGACTGAATAGTTGTCACCTCATTACGGTCAGTGGCCTCAAGAGAGTTGTATCCCCAGGGCCTTGATCGTCGTCCCGGCCACCTGTGCGCAATGGGTCGGGTGAAGGGGAACTCTCATCATGCAGAGATGGCTGACCGCTCGTTCGAGTGTCTGGAAGCTAGAAGAGACGTGAGAGGTTGACTCGTGGACGCTCGTCCGACTGGCTGCTTCAGCAGGATGCGTCTTCGTCGAAGCCGGCGTTCAGGACGCGGCTTTGCGGCGCGGCTTCGACGGCCAGGCCGGCAGAGCCAATCGTTCGAGCAGCAACTCGAAGACGTTATGGGTCGGCAGGCCGAAGAAGCGTTCTGCGGCGGTGGTCCCGTCTGGGCGCACCTTCATGTAGTTGTGGACCATTGTCAGCGCCCGGAGCTTGCGCTCCGGCAAACGATGATGGCCGTGGTGGAAGAGGCTCAGGTGGCCGTTGCGCCCCTCGACCCCGGAGCTGGAACGCTGGAACAACTGGGCGCACTGCTCGACCACAGAGGCGATCGCCAAGCGCTCCTCCTCGCAGAGCGAGGAGAGCATCGCGGTGATCTCCTGCACCGAGGGCATCACCGCGGCGGCGGACTGACGAAGACGGGAGCGAGTGGCGGCATCCTGAGCACGCCCCGCGGCCAGCTCGAGGTAGCGACCTGGGATCCATCGCTCCAAGAGGAACCGCTCGATCTGTTCGGCGAGGCCAAGGTCCTCGACCCAGGTCCTGACCGTGTCATGGAAGAAGGCGATCGTCGCCACCATCGAGGCAACGACCCGGCGAGCCTTGTCGATACGCTCTCGACAGGTCTGGCTCACCGCGGCCCAGCCGGCGATCTCGTCGATGCTCTCGAAGTGACCGTCCATCTCGGTGGCCACCTGCTCGGCGCTCCGAGCCGCGCCGGTCTCCAGGTCGAAAGGGTGATAGCTCTTCGAGATGCTCCGACGAGCCTCGCGCATCGCTCCCTGCTGGCGCTCGGCTTCCTCCAGACCCTGCCGAGCAACAGCCTCGGCCGCCCGGGCTTCCTCGCTGTTTCGGTGCATCCTTTCGAGCGAGCACCACGGTTTCTTGTCATCGGACGCTTCGTAGACCTCGGTGTTTTCCACGAGTCGCTCGGTGAACGCCTCGGCATCGGCCACGGCGGTGCGGGCCTCGTCCACCGCTCGGGCCAGGTTCAACGACGTCGCCCTGACCAGGTCTTGCTGGGGATGGAACAGGTCGGGCGAATGGTGGGCGTCGAGGTCCTGCTCGGCGTGCTTGAGCAGGGCCTTGGCCTCGTCGCTCGTCGCCTGCACGATCTCGACGGGGAGGTCCCCCAGCGCGGCGGTCAACGCCTTGGTCCAGGTCTCGGAGTCGCGCCCTTCGGCGTACCGCTCCAGCACGATGAACCCCGACGCTCCGTCCATGGCCACCAGGCAGATCTGGGGGTGGAAGGTCTCGTCCTCGATGATGGTGATCTTGCGGGGCTGCATCACACGGCCCAGGCGTCGTTGCTCCAGCTCACCGAAGGTGCCCAGCTCGAGCTCCAGGGTCTCGATGGCCTTCTGCTGGGCTCCGTAGGAGCTGGCCACGAAGCGGTGAAGCCCCGAGAGCACCAGGAAGGTGCACACCATGCGAATGCTGCCGGGCGCCATCAGCGTGATGACGATCTGGGCGGCCAGCACCAGGCGATGCAGGAAGGCCACCCCTTCTGGGCTCTCGAAGAACTCGACCTGAGCCGCAGGTGCGTCGATCGACGCCTTGCGATCGCGCCATCCCTGGAGCGTGGAGCGCGGCACACGGACACAGCGAGCCGCCGTGCGCACGCTGAGGCCGAGCTGCTCCCGCGCCTTCTCGAAGGAGATGACCTTGGCAACGACCTGATTTCGGGGACGACGCGATTCGGTGGTAGTCAGCTCGCCGGTGTCATGGCAGACTTCATCCATCGTTTGGCTCCGTGGAAGGGTCTTTTGCTGGCAAGCGTTCGGCCCTCCCGGAGCCTTTTTCATATCAGCATCTGCTGCCGATTAATATCCTACACGCACCTACATATGGCCGGGTTGACGACCAAGGCCCATGGAGGCTTCGGCGATCATGGATGCGACAGAGGCGGAGAGGGACAGACTGGACCCGACCGCCAGCGGTATCCAGGTTGCG
>JAHJML010000174.1 GCA_018821365.1 Actinomycetota bacterium
ATGACGCCCAGATGCGGACCGAAGAACTTGTAGCACGATGCCACCAGGAAATCGGTGTCGAGGGCGGCGACATCGATGGTGCGGTGCGGTGTGAAGTGCACGGCATCCACAAACGACAGCGCTCCGGCCCCGTGGGCGATGTCGACGATGGCGGCGACGTCGGGAACGGTTCCGAGAGCGTTGGAGGCGTGGGTGACGGCCACCAATCGTGTCCTCGGCCCCACCGCGGCCGCCACCGCGGCAGGGTCGAGGCGCCCGTCGGCGGTATCGAAT
Source organism: Actinomycetota bacterium (assembly GCA_018821365.1). Taxonomy (GTDB): domain Bacteria; phylum Actinomycetota; class Acidimicrobiia; order Spongiisociales; family UBA11373; genus JAHJML01. Next base: position 274 of record JAHJML010000174.1, read on the forward strand.
GGGACCGTTCGCACCGTGGCCCCCCGGTCGGCGGCGGCGAGACGCCACGGGGTCACGTTGGCGTCGTGGTCGAGGAGGGTGACCACGATCTCGTCCCCCGGGTTCCACTCCCGGGATAGTGCCCGGGAGACCGCAAAGGTCAGGCTGGTCATGTTCTGACCGAAGGCGATCTCGTCGGGGCCGGCGTTGAAGAGGTCGGCAAGCGCGGCACGGGACTCGGTGGTGATGCGGTCTGCTGCGTCGCTGGTCGGGAACCCCCCGCCCAGGTTGCTGATGCCCCGCCGGTGGACGTCGGCCATCGCCTCGATCACCGAGTCGGGGACCTGGGTTCCGGCGGGGCCGTCGAGGTCCACGCCTCCCTCGCCACGGGCGCCTTGGAGCAGGGCGGGGAACCTGGACCGAACGGAAGCGACGTCGTCGTGATCCATGCGTTTCTCCTATGTCGGGCGGCCCTGGCTGGGGCAGCTTGATGCTAGGGGGCGGGGGCGGCCGGGTCAGTCCGGGGGGCCGGAGGTGGGACGGGTCTTGATCCACCGTCCGAGCACTCCGGTGCGGGCTCGCAACCTCCGCAGCACCCGCCCTGCCCAGGGGTACTCGTGCTGGAGGAGGCTGAGGCCACCGAGGACGAGCACGGTGCCCGGGCCTGGCAGCGGCATCAGGATCACACCGATGCCGACGACGAGCCAGCCTGCCATGCCCACCCCGACGCGCCGCATGCTCATCCTGCGTCGATCGGCCATGGCGCGCAGCGTAGCCGGGGCAGACGGGGCGGTTGGGCGGGCCGGCTCAGGGCGCGACGGTGAAGGCGAGCGAGGTCTCGTCTTCGGTCATCCGCTCGGTGGTCCAGGCCGTCGCCCAGGCGATCGCCTCGGTGTCGCCCTCCCATACGAGTTGCTGTGCCGAGCAGGTCGTCGAGGCGCCGATGTCGAGTTGACGACTCCGGCAAGGGACCTCGCCGAAGCCCTCCAGGTAGGCGTACACGCCCCACAGGTACTCGGTGCCCTGGTTGGTGATCGTGATCTCCCAGGTGGCGGTGGCTCCATCGACGAGGGCGGTCTCTGTCAACGCGAGGCCGACATCGATGGCATCGTCCTCGATGTGCGCCGCCGGCTCCTCGGCTCCGACCGGGAATGACTCGATGGCGGCGGGCGCCGCGACGGGCTCCGGTGAGACCGGCTCCGGTGAGACCGGCTCGAGCGGGGCGGCCGGTTGCTGGGGCCGATCGACGGCCGACTCGACGGCGAGGGCCGCTCGGGCAGCCATCATGCCGACGTTGTAGCCGGCATGGTCCGAACCGGACCCCCCGGCATCGACGCCGCGGGTGGCGACGATCGGGCCGACCGTCATGAGCACCGCAAACGCGGATGCGCCAAGGGCCAGGAACGGCCAGCGGCGGGTCGTCTTGGGGGGATTGGCCTCAGGCATCACGCACACCGTACCCCACGCAGGGTGGTTTGCCAACCACCCATCGTGGTGACCGCTGCGCCATTCCGATCCGGGAGGAGTGACTAGTCCCTCGCCGGTTGTCAACCGCGGGCGAGGAAAGCGAGCGCCAGGTTGGCCATCGCCCGATGGCCCAACTCGTTGGGGTGCAGAGTGCCGGTCGTGTCGACCCGGCTATCGGGGCCTTGCAGTACCACCGACTGGCCAGCGGTTCGATACCAGCCGACCGGGCCCGGCCTGGGGGGCGTCGCGGCCAGACCGGGGTGGCGATACCAGGCATCCGGGTAATCGAGGCGATCCCACAGCAGCGCCGGACGTTGTGCGAACGCGGGCGGATAGCCGTAGTCGGGCCACTCGGCGCAGTAGCCGTGACCGTCGGTGAAGGCGGCGACCACCCCGCCGACGTAGTCCCAATCGTGACGGGCCGCCGCTTCCCATAGGTCGGCGTTGAGTGGGTCGAGCACCTCCGAGCGGCCGAGGCGTTGCTCGCCCCGGTTGATCTCGTGGAGACCGAGGGGGGCGGCGTCTCCGACGATCTGGTCGCAGGTCTCGGTGGCGGAGCCATCGGAGTAGCCGGTCGGGTCGGGATATTCCATGATGAGGATTCGCCCGGTGTCGAGGGTCGCCTCGATCTGTTCGGCGAGGCGATCGAGTTCGGTGGGAAGACGGTTCAACCCGGCCAGGTTCGCCCCGCCGGGGACCCGGTCGGTGACGCAGCCGATGCGGAAGGGGTTGGTGATCGACCAGGAGAGGTGGCTGACCCGGTTCCATTCGCCGTCGGCCACCGAGGCCCAGATGTTGCCGAGATCGTTCCCGTAGCAGATGGGGTCCAGCCACCGGTCGGCGTCCACCAATCCGGCGATCAGTTGTGAGAAGCCGATGTCGTTGCCCCCGACGGAGACCAGCAGCAGGTCGATGTGCCGCTCCCCCACCATCTCCGCCACCCGTGGGACCTGGGCGAGCGGCAGGCGGCTGTTCTGGGGGCCGAGCAGGCCCCGGTCGACGGTGGCGCCACTGGCGGCCACCGACAGGAACGTGACCGAGGTTCGGGGGTTGGCTCGCTCCAGGTCGATGGCGAGTTGGGACGGCCATGCCACCGAGGTCCGGTGTGCCGCGGCGTGATCGGACTCGACGGCGGGATCGCCGACACCGTCCCCCCAGGTGGGGGTGCTCTCGCCGGGTGCCCGCCGCACCTCGGGATTGCCGTCGCCCGAGGCATAGGAGTCGCCGATGGCCACGATGAGGACGTCCTCGACCTCGATCGTCTCTCCGGTGGTCAGGCCGAAGGTGCCGAAGGGGAGAGCGATCTGCACTTGCAGGGTCACCTCGACGCGCCCCTCCGGGAGCGAGACGACCAGTTGCGGGGCATGGCGGGAGAAGGTCTGCACCGGACCGTCATCGGGGTCCATGGTCCACTGGTAGGTCACCGGCGGGTGGTCGCTGCGGGGGAAGGATGCGGCGGACAGGGCGTCACCGAGATGTGCCACGAATGCCACTGCGAAGCCGGGATCGGGGCAGATGGGACGACAGTCGGCGGCAGCGGCACCCTGCACGTAGGCCATCGTGTTGGGCATGTCGATGAGACCGTCGTGATCCTGGTCGAGGCCGAAGCGGTCCGGCATCGACCACTCGAACCAGGGCCCGAACCGATCCGGGGAGGATTGGCCCAGGGCGAGCGGCGACCCGATGCCGGCCACCACCGTCGCCGCCATCAGGAGTGCTGCGACGAGGAGGCCCGGGCGGGAACGGATGCTGGTGTGTCTCGCGGCCATCGAAGGGCAGCGTACCGGGGGGGAGTTCTCAGGAGTCCGAATCCTCACACCCGGGAGGGGATGCCCACCCGGGAGGTCCAGGAGGGATGGGTGGCGGGTCCGCCACGCGACGAACCGGATGACCGCCGGCCTTCGGGTCGCCTCTCCACATGCCTAGGCGGCAGGTGCACCGGACGGTCATCCGGTCCGAACCCCTGCGAGGCAGCACCTCGCTGATGTCCCGTTGCTGCAGCATCCAGAGAAAGAGGGCCCGGCGGCTAGGGTCGAAGGTCACAACTCGGCGGCCTGCTCCGGTGGGGTGTCCCTACGCGGGGCGGCGGTAGTGTGGGTGGCGATGCGCGCGATCCGCAAGGTGGCACCCGGCCCCGGTCTCGAGATGGCCGAGATCCCCCTCCCCGTTCCCGGCATGGGTGAGGTGCTGCTCCAAGTCAAGGCCGCTTCGATCTGTGGGACCGATCTCCATGTACGCAATTGGGATCCGTGGGCGGCCGAGCACGCGGTGGCGCCACTGACGGTCGGTCACGAGATGTGCGGCATCGTCGTCGGGCACGGGTCCGGAGTGACCGATCCCCCGATCGGGACGCTGGTCTCGGTGGAATCCCACGTCGTCTGCGGCGTCTGCTCCTGGTGCCGCACCGGCAAGGGCCACCTCTGCCCGGAGACCCGCATCCTGGGCGTCCATCGGGATGGTGTCTTCGCCGACTTCGTCACCGTCCCGGCGGCGAATGCCTGGCCCGATCCCGAAGACATGCCCCTCTCGATCGCCTCGCTGCAGGAGAACTTCGGGAATGCCGTGCACACCGTATCGGTGCCCGAGATCGAGGGCCGCAAGGTCCTCGTCACCGGTTGCGGGCCGGTTGGGGTGATGGCGGTGGCAGCCGCCAAGGCACTCGGTGCTCGCTCGGTCTACGCCACCGACGTGAGCGCATTCCGGCGGGCGATGGCAGACCGGATGGGGGCGGACGCCACCTTCGACGCCTCGACGGTCGACGTGGTGAGCGCGGTGCTGGCCGTCACCGACGGCGAAGGGGTCGACGTTCTGCTCGAGATGTCGGGTGCCGCAAGAGCCATCGACAACGGCCTCCGCCTCCTCAAGCCGGGCGGCGAGGCCGCCCTGCTCGGATTGACGTCACGCCCCATCACCCTGGACATCGACGACCGCGTCATCTTCAAGGGAGCCACCCTCCACGGCATCGTGGGGAGGAGGCTGTGGGATACCTGGTATCAGATGCGGGCACTGCTGCGCGGCGGAAAGGTGGACCTGGGGCCGATGGTGACCCACCGGCTCAGCCTGGAGGATTTCGACATGGCGTTCGATCTGATGGCGTCGGGCAACACCGGCAAGGTCGTCCTGTTCCCCGACCCCACCGACGCCGACGGACCGCTCTACCGACCGTGAGGTGGCAACCATGGCTGCATCCCACTTTCTGAGATCAGAGATCGACGCCCTGCGCCGGGAGGGCCTCTACAACGCGATCCGCCACCTCGACGGGCCGCAGGGCCCGACACTGACCATCGACGGGCGGCCGCTGCTCAACTTCTGCAGCAACAACTACCTGGGCCTCGCCAATCACCCGAGGATCGTGGATGCCGCCAAGGCAGCTCTCGATCGGTACGGCCTCGGCCCGGGGGCGGTCCGCACCATCGCCGGGACCATGACCATCCACGATGAACTGGAGTCCCGCCTCGCCGCCTTCAAGGGCGTCGAGGCCGCCATCTCGCTCCAGTCGGGGTTCGTCGCCAACATCGGGACCATCGCCACTCTGGTGGGCGCCGACGATGCGGTGATCTCCGACGAGTTGAACCACGCCTCGATCGTCGACGGCGTGCGCCTCGCCAAGGGGGCACGATCCATCTACCGGCACGCCGATGTCGAGGATCTCCGCCGGACGCTCCGCAAGGCCCGCGACGCCGGCGCCGGCAGGGTCCTCGTGATCACCGACGGTGTCTTCTCCATGGACGGGGACATCGCTCCTCTCGACCGGATCGTGGCGGCGGCCGAGGACTTCGACGCCATGGTGATGGTCGACGATGCCCACGGCGAGGGCGTGCTCGGCCGGGGCGGGAGGGGGATCGTCGACCACTTCGGCCTCCACGGCCGGGTCGATGTGGAGGTGGGCACGATGTCCAAGGCCTTCGGGGCGATCGGCGGCTACGTGGCCGGCTCCCGGGACCTCATCGAGTGGCTGTCGCAGCGGGCCCGGCCGTTCCTGTTCTCTTCGGCGGCGACCCCACCCGACGTGGGCGCCTGCATTGCGGCGATCGACATCCTGGAGGATTCGACCGACCTGGTGGATCGATTGTGGGCAAACGGCGCCCGTTTCAAGGCGGCGATGCAGGCCGCCGGTTTCGACATCGGCGAGAGCCAGACGCCGATCACCCCGGTGATGTTGGGCGACGTGACCCTGGCTCGTGAGGTGTCGAGGCGGCTGTTCGACCACCACGGCGTGTTCGCCCAGGCGATCGGCTTCCCGACGGTTCCCCACGGCAAGGCCCGCATCCGGGTGATGGTCTCGGCGGCCCACTCCCACGACGACCTCGATCGTTGCGCGGCGGCCTTTGCCGAGGTGGGGCGGGAACTCGGTGTCCTGTGAGGCCCGCTGAAGTGCCCGGACGGTGGGGGCCTTCCGTCCCTGGTGTGAGGCCACCCGGCACGACGATGCTGGCGCTGAGATGAGGTCGTACCTCGACGGGTCCACCGCGATCGTGCTCGGCGCCCTCGACGCCGGGTGTGACTTCTTTGCGGGCTACCCGATCACACCCGCCTCGGGGATCCTGATGTCGATGATGCGCGACCTGCCGCGGGCGGGCGGGGTGGCGATTCAGGGCGAAGACGAGATCGCCTCCATCGGGATGTGCCTGGGGGCCGCCCTGGCGGGGGCCAGGGCGATGACCGCCACCAGCGGCCCCGGCCTCAGCCTGTACAGCGAGAACCTCGGCCTGGCCATCATGGGCGAGGTGCCGCTGGTGGTCGTCGACGTCCAGCGACTCGGCCCCGCCACCGGCGGCGCCACCACCGTGGCACAGGGCGACGTCCAATTCGTGCGGTGGGGCACCTCGGGGGGCTACCCGATCATCGCCCTGGCTCCCTCGACGATCGGCGAGTGCTACACGCTCACCATGAAGGCGTTCGATCTCGCCGAGCGCTTCAGGGTGCCGGTGTTCGTGCTCACCGACAAGGATCTGAACCTGACCCTGGGGACGGTGGAGCTCGACGACTTCACTCCCGCCGAGGTGAGACGGCGGGAGATCGATGCGGCCCCCGACTCCATGTACCGCTTCGACCCCTCCGACCAGACCAACCCGATGGTGAGATACGGCAGCGGGCGCCCGGTGCGCTTCACCGGCTCCACCCATGACGAGCATGCGTTCATCACCAAAGACTCGGAGAGGGTGGAGGCCCTCAACCGCCATCTGATCGACAAGATCGAGCAGCACCGCGACGAGATCGAGTCCACCGTGACCGACCTCGAGGAGGGTGCCCGCACCCTGGTTGTGTCCTACGGCAGCACGGCGGCGTCGATGCGGGCTGCGGTGCGCGCCACCCGCGCCGAGGGTCGGGCGGTATCCATGATCACTTTGTTGAGCTTGTGGCCGGTTCCCGAGACCGCCCTCGTGCAGGCGATGGACGGTGTGGATCGCATCGTGGTGGCGGAGCTCAATCCGGGTCTCTACGCCAGGGAGATCGAGCGGATCGCCGGGGGCCGCACCGTGGTGCCGGTCACCCGGATCGACGGAGAAATGCTGGCCCCGGAGCAGATCGCCGGAGCGCTGGCATGACCTCGGTGACGGTGACTCCGCTGGGCTCCTTCCGCAACGAGCGGAGCTATCCGTTCTGCCCGGGGTGCGGGCACGGTCCGATCCTCGATGCCCTGGACCGGGCGCTGACGATTCGGAAGATCGACCCCGACAAGGTGGTCATCGTCAGCGACATCGGGTGCAGCGGCCTCTCCGACCAGTACTTCGCCACCAGCGCCTTCCACGGTCTGCACGGCAGGAGCATCACCTACGCCTCCGGCATCAAGTTGGCCGATCCCGGTCTCGAGGTGGTGGTGATCATGGGCGACGGCGGCACCGGCATCGGCGGCGCCCATCTCATCAATGCCGCCCGCCGCAACGTCGGCATCACGGTGATCGTCATGAACAACCTCAACTTCGGGATGACCGGGGGGCAGCACTCGACGACCACCCCCCAGGGCGCCATCACCAGCACGACGCCGGGCGGCAACCTGGAGCGGCCCCTCGACATCTGCGGCACCGCCGCCGTCAACGGGGCCGCCTACGCCTACCGGGGCACCTCGTTCGACGACGACCTGGGGGATCGGATCGCCGAGGCCATGGGGCATCCCGGCTTTGCGATCCTCGACATCTGGGAGTTGTGCTCGGCGTACTACGTGCGCACCAACCGCTTCTCTCGCAAGGGCATGGAAGAGACCATGGAGGAACTCGGCCTCCCCCGGGGGTTTGCGGCCCGGCGGGACACCCCGGAGTACTCGGCGGCCTATCGGGCGGCCGCTGCCGCCGACGCCGGATCGCCCCGTCGTCCGGCCGGCATCCCCGTTGCTCACCGCTCCAACCTGACCCGCCGGACGGCGGTGGTGCTGGCCGGGGCGGCCGGGGGCCGGGTCCTGTCTGCTGCCCGCAGCGCCGCTCAGGCCGGAATCGCCTCAGGGTTGTGGGCTGCCCAGCGCGACGACTATCCGGTCACCGTCAAGACCGGGCACTCGGTGGCGACCCTCGTGCTGGATCCGGAACCGATCGACGACGTGACGACCATCCCCGACGTGGTGGTGCTGGTCGCGCCCGAAGGAAGGGCGAGGGCAGCCCGGGAAGCGGCCCGCCTCGGAGCGGACGGCCTCTTCGTCACCGTGGCCGGACTCCCATCCGTCGAGCACCATGCCGCCATGGTCACCCTCGATCCTGCCGATGCCGGCATGCTGCTCGCCAAGGGCGACATGGCGTTGGCCTGCGTGGCGGCGGTGGTGACGCTGCGGGACCTCTTCCCGCTTCGGGCGCTCCACGAGGCGGTGGCGGCGGCACCCAAGGGGGCGGAGCGCATGCACGAGGTGATCGAGGCCGGTGCTGCGATGGCCGCCATCGCTGCCGGTGGTTCGCTCTGACCGGGAGGCGGCGCTAGAAAGCGACTCGCATGGCGTTCTACTTCCCCGATCAGATGGCCCACGGCCGGCCCGGCAACCTGCTGCCGTGGGACGTGCGGTTCGACCCTTCCCTTCCCGCGCATCTGTCCCGTTCGGCGAACGGGGATCTGCGATTCCGCCTGATCACGGAGGCCGGGTTCGCCCGGGCCGATCTGGTGCTGGCGGACGGCACCCTGCACCCTCTCGAGGAGACGCTGTGGTCGGATCGCACCCAGGTGTGGGAGGGGATCATCGGCGCGCCCGGTCCCCTGATCCGGTTCACCTTCGCGCTGGTGACCCGCGATGGGCTGCCGGTCTACCGAGTCCCCACCGGCATCTCGAATGCGGTGGAGCGCCTCGACAGATGGGAGGTGGCCGCCTCGTCGGTCCCACGGGTGGAGGTGCCCGCCTGGGCGGCCGGAAGCGTCGTGTACCAGATCTTCCCGGATCGGTTCCGCAACGGGAATCCGGCTACCGACCCTCCCGGTACGACCGCCTGGGGGTCCGATCCCGGCTGGTTGGACTTCCAGGGGGGCGACCTGCCCGGGATCACCGAGAAGGCCGGCTACCTCGCCGCGCTCGGCGTCGACGCGGTGTATGTGAACCCGATCTTCCGATCTCCTTCCACCCACCGGTACGACGCCGTCGACTACTACCAGGTGGATCCGGCGCTCGGCGGGAACCCGGCGCTCGCCGAACTGGTGGAGGCCCTCCACCGCCGCAGCATCCGCTTGATCATCGATGCCTCCTTCAACCACTGCCATCCTTCGTTCTTCGCCTTTGCCGACCTGCTCGAGCACGGGCCCACCTCCGAGTACGCATCGTGGTTCGTGGTGGAGGACTGGCCCCCTCGGGTGGTGTTCCGGCCCCACGAGATGGCGGCGGCCGGCTTCCGTGATCCCGTCGTCTACCGCGAGTACCTGGATCGGCTCGCACGGGAATCCGGTGTCGAGATGGTGGTGGCGACCGACTCCGGGCCGCCGGTGGCGCCCACCTACGAGGCCTGGTACGGGGTGCCATCGCTCCCCCGCATCAACCTCGCCGATCCGGGCGCCCGGGCCTACTTCCTGGGGGTGGCCGGCTACTGGATCCGGGAGCACGGCATCGACGGGTGGCGGATGGACGTCGCCCGCTACGTCGATTACGACTTCTGGCCGGACTTTCGGGCGGCGGTCAAGGCAGCCGACCCGGAGGCCTACCTGCTCGCCGAGATCATGGGCGACGCCGGTCGCTGGCTGCGGGGCGACACCTTCGATGCCACCATGAACTACACCTTCCGCCAGATCGCCCTCGATTTCCTCGCCACCGATCGCATCGACGCCGGCGCCGCGGTCGATGCACTCGTGAGGATGTACGCCGCCATGGCCCCGGAGACGGCTGCCGTGTGCCAGAACCTGGTGGGGAGCCACGACACCCCCCGGTTCCTCCACGAGACAGGCGGGCGGGCCGGCCGTCTGCTGCTGGCCACCGTCCTCCAGATGACCCTGCCCGGTGCCCCCGGCCTGTACTACGGCGACGAGGTCGGGATGACCGGGGGCGAGGAGCCCGCCTCGCGAGGCGCCTTCCCGTGGCACGACGAACCGTCGTGGAATCGAGACCAACTGGTTGCCGTCGGCGACCTCGGCGCTCTGCGCCGGGCGCACCCGGCGCTTCGCTCCGGGGGGTTGCGCTTTCTGTGGCACGACCGGGATGCCATCGCATTCACTCGGGACTCGGGTGACGAACGGCTCCTGGTGGTGGTCGACCGCCTCGGCGGCGGGCGGACCCTGACGGTGCCGATCTCGTCGGCGGCGCCCGCCGTGGTGTTCGGGCAGGCCGTCTGCCGGGGAGGCGACGGGATCGTCCTCGACATCGAACCCCCGGGCGCCGCCGTCGTCGCGCTGTGAGTTCGATCCGCGCCGGGTACCCTGCCTCGTCGTGAAGAGAATCGTCTTGCTCCTGGCCGTGCTGCTGGTGGCGGCCGCCTGTGGTGACGGCGCCCCCCCGGCGCCGGATGGGCCCTTCGACCTCGACGCCCTGATCGATGAGGCGGCGGTTGCGATGGGGGGACTGCAGTCGGCCCGGTTCACCATGGAGCGCAGCGGAGCCCCCGTCGAGGTAGCCGGCCTCGAGTTCGACTCGGCCGAAGGCCAGTATGCGGCACCCGCCAGCGCCAGGGCGATCCTCCGGGTTCAGGCGGCGGGTCTCGCCGTCGAGGTGGGCACCATCGCCATCGAAGATCGGGTGTGGCTCACCAACCCGCTGACCGGCGGATGGGAGGAGATCCCCGCCGGGTCCGGATTCAACATCGCGCTGATCTTCGACCCCCGGGTGGGGTGGGTCCCCCTGCTCACCGAGGACCTCAGCAACGTCGTCTACCAGGGGGTCGGCGACGCCGGTGATGGTGATCGCCACGTCATCCACGGCTCGATCGCGGCCTCTCGGGTCGAGTTCCTGACCGCCGGCCTGGTGGAGGCCCAATCTGTGGATGCCGACATCTGGATCCACCCCGCGACCGGGCACATCACCAGGGTCGAGTTCGAGACCACTCTGGAGGGGGCGGTCAGCCGGTGGGTGATCGAACTGTCGGAATTCGACCGGCCGGTGGCGATCGAGGCCCCGGACGGGGACTGATGTCGAGACGATCCCCCTCGCCGGCCGCCGTCCTGGCGGTCGTCTCCTTCGGGGTCTTCATCGCTGCCGACGATCTGACGGTTGCGGCCACGATGCTGCGGCAGATCATCGGCGACCTCGGCATCCCCCTCCCCGAGGGCCTCGGTGATGCGGCTTGGATCGTCAACGCCTATCTGGTGGCCTACGTCGCGGTGATGCCGTTCATGGGCAGGCTCAGCGACGTGGTCGGCCGGCGGCGGGTCTTCACCGGTGCGTTGGCGGTGTTTCTGATCGGATCGATCTGGGTGGCGCAGACCGACACGCTCGGGTGGTTCATCGGCGGCCGGGTCCTGACGGCCATCGGCGGCGGGGCGATGGTGCCGGTGGCGCTGGCCGTGATCAGCGACGTCTACGAAGAGCGGAGGCGACCCGCTGCGCTGGGCGTCCTGGGTGCCGTCGACACCATCGGCTGGGTGTGGGGCCCGCTGTTCGGGGCCATGCTGGTGCGCTTCTTGGATTGGCGATGGCAGTTCCACTTGAACGTCCCCCTGGCTCTGATCGGGATGGCGGCGGCCTGGTGGGTCCTGCGGGAGCACGATCGGCCCTCCGAGAGGAGACGGATGGACTGGCCGGCGGCCGCCGCCCTGTCGGCCGCCCTGGTGGGGTTGAACGTGGCCCTCCTCAACACCGGCCAGATCTCCGGGGTCGGCGATCTCGCCGAGTTGGCCGACCTCACCGGTACCCGGTCGTTCCCGATGGTCCCCGTGATCGTGGCGTCGGCCGCCGCGCTGGGCCTGTTCCTGTGGCTCGAATTGCGCAGCAGGGACCCCCTCATCGACCTCCGTCTCTTCGCCCTCCCCAACGTGTCGGCGGCGCTGGCGATCAACTTTCTGGCGGGGGCGGTGCTGGTGGTGGCGATGGTGGACGTCCCGCTGTTCGTCAACCTGGTGGTCGAGACCGATCTCAAGGCGGCGGCGGTGACCAGCGGATGGGTCCTCAGCGCGCTGACGGCGGCGATGGCGGTCGCCGCCTATCTGGGAGGCCTGCTCACGGAATGGTCGTGGTACCGGCCGGTGATCATGACCGGCCTGGTGATGAGCGGCACCGGATTCGCCCTGATGGGCTGGCTGTGGAGCCCCGCCACCGGGCCGTGGGTGATGGCTGGGCATCTCGCCCTGCTGGGGGCCGGCTTCGGCCTGCTGACCGCACCGACGAACGCCGCGGTCGTCGACGCGGTCCCTGCGGAGCGGCGGGGGGTCGGCGGGGGCCTGGTGATCCTGGCCAGGCTGCTGGGACTGGCCGTCGGGCTGTCCGGCCTGACCGCATGGTTCCTGCACCGGTTCGAGGTCCTGCGCAGCACGCTCGACCTCCCACCGGCCTCGGACCCCGGTTACCGGGATGCTCTCGATGCGGCCAGGGCCTCGGTGACCGCCTCGGCCCTCGGGGAGACCTTCGTGTTTGCCGCCGCCCTGGTGGTGGTGGCCGGGTTGGTGAGCCTGGGACTGCGGCGCCGGCCCTCCCGGATCACTTCCTGACGGAGGTCGAGGAGCGGTAGCCGGACGGGGGTAGCCGGACCTGCTCGAAGGTCACGAACGCCCCCGGGTTCACGCTGTAGACGATCTGGAGAACCTTCTTCAGTTGGCGCCTCGGCACCACGCAGAGAGCGAGGCGGACGTCGCCCTGGAGTCCCTCCCCGTTGAGGACCGTGACGGCGAAGCCTTGCTCCCTGAGCGCCGGCGCCGACTGGGGGGATTCCACCGGCGCCACGATGCGGACGATCTTGGTGCCCATCGCCAGCCATCCCTCGATGGTCACGCCGAGGTAGGTCCCGGCCCCGAATCCGGCGGCAAACCCCACCATCAACACCGGGTCGTCGAGGTTCTTGAGGACCTGGCTGACCGCGAAGACCCACGTCAAGGACTCGACGAAGCCGACCAACCCGGCCTTCCACCCGTTGCCCCTGGTCAATAGGACGATCCGGATCGTGCCGAGCGACACGTCGACGAGTCGCAGGCCGAAGATCATGAGAGCGGAGAGGAAGACATCCATGGGCGCCCGAGTGTAGAACCGCTCCGGGCCGCCACGGTCCCCCGGCCCGTCCTCGCCATGGCCGGACCGAGGTCCGCTCTGAGTGAATCCGCAGTCCGATGCCCGCGCTAGCGTGCGGGGACGCGCCGGGGGGTCCCGGCGTCAGAGGAGGGATCGCATGCTCTCGGTGGTACCCGGTCGACCTGGAGAGGGTCGGTCATGAGCGCGTTGTTCGGCACCCTGGGGACCTGGGCGGCGCTCGCCTTTGCGCTCGTCTTGACGGTCAAGGGCTTCCTCGGTCTCTCCAATCCCGCCAGGTCTTCCGCCCGCAGCCTGGCGATCCCTGCCGTCGGCTTGCTCGTCTCGGCGGGGGTCGCCATGGCGGCTCTCGAGATCGGGCTGCTCACCGACGACTTCAGCGTCCACTACATCGCCAACAACTCCGCATCGACCACACCCTTCCTGTACAAGGCCGCCAGCGCCTGGGCCGCCCTCGAGGGGAGCCTGGTGCTGTGGGGCCTGGTGCTGGCTGCCTTCACCTTCTTCATCTGGCGGGCCATGCGCCGCCTGGAGGGACCCGACCCCCTGTGGGCGGGCGCCCTCGGCGTGATGGGCGTCGTCTCGGCGTTCTTCTTCTTCATGATGGTGTCCGTCTCCAACCCCTTCGAGGTGTGCACCCAGGCGGGATCCTTCGGGTTCGGCTGCGAGGCGGCCAGTGCCTGGCCCTTCTCCACCATCTCGGCTCCCCTCCACGGACTGGGTCCCAACCCGCTGCTCCAGAACCACCCTCTGATGGCGGTGCATCCACCGCTCCTGTATGTGGGGTATGTCGGCATGACGGCCCCCTTCTCGTTTGCGATGGCGTCGCTGCTGCTCGGCGAGAGCGGCGATCGCTGGCTCAGGGTCACTCGCAACTGGACCCGGATCGCCTGGATCTTCCTGACGGCGGGTGTGGTGCTGGGAGGGCTCTGGTCCTACGAGGTCCTCGGGTGGGGCGGCTACTGGGCCTGGGACCCGGTCGAGAACGCGTCGTTCATGCCCTGGCTGGTGGCGACCATGTTCGTGCACACTGCCGCCCTCCAGATGCGCCGCGGCGTGCTGCAGGCGTGGAGCTATGCCTTGGTGATCGCCACCTTCTCCTTGACGATCCTCGGCACCTTCCTGACCAGGTCGGGAGTCATCAACTCGGTGCACTCCTTCACCCAGTCTGCGATCGGCCCGGTGCTCCTCTGGTTCTTGATGGCGGTGCTGGTGGGTTCCTTCGGCGTCTACGCGGCCCGCATCAATCGGGTTGGATCCGCTCCCCGCCTCGATTCGCTGGCCAGTCGCGAGGGCATGTTCATGATCAACAACCTGCTCCTCGGAGTGCTTGCGATCGTGGTCCTGGTGGGGACGCTCTATCCGCTGTTCGTCGAATGGCGCACCGGGGATCAGGTGGGGGTGGGCCGGCCGTTCTTCGATCGGATGGCGCTTCCGCTCTCCTTCGCCCTGCTGTTCGCCATGGCGATCGGTCCGATCACCCCCTTCCGCAAGGCCAGTCCCCGGGTGGTGTGGGAACGGTTCCGCACCCCGATGCGGGTGTCTCTGTCTTTGGCCGCCCTGGCAGCCATCCTCTGGCGTCCCAACGGGTGGATCCTGTTGAGCGTCCTGGCTTCCACGTTCGTGGCGGGGACGGTGGTTCGGCAACTGTGGACGGCTGCTCGCAAGGGATCCGCCGCCCGGGGCGGCAACATCGCCGGTGAGGCGCTCGCCACCATGAGGAGGGACACCGCCTTCTGGGGTGGTCAGATCGCTCACGTGGGCATCGCCGTGCTGGCGCTCGGCATCGCCCTTTCCGCCAACGGGGCGGTGCGGGGCACGGTGGACGTCGACGAGGGGGTCCCGGTCGCCTTTGCCGGCTTCGAGTTGACGCTGGTCGACAACTTCGAGCGCGACGAGCCGAACCGCATCCTGCGGGGGGCGGTGGTCGAGATCCGGCGGGGCGGCGACCTGGTCACCACCCTGCAGCCGAGACTCAACGAGTACCGCATCCGCGGCCAGCAGATTGCCTCTCCGGCCGTCGACACCGGGTTGCGGGGCGACCTCTACCTCTCGCTGGCCAGCGACCCGGGGGTGTTCCCGGTCGAATTGGATCTCTACTGGTTCCCGTTCATCTGGCTGGTGTGGACCGGGGGCTTCATGGCGGCCGCCGGCGGGTTGTGGGCCTGGCTGGTGCGGCCCCCCCGCCGCAAAGAGGCAGCGATCCCCGAGGGGGCCGCCCGTGTCTGAGCGGGCGCGCAAGATCGCTGCTTGGGTGGTCACCCTCGGTCTGGTGGCAACCGTGGTCTGGGGCTTCCTGGCCGGCGAACCGACGGAGAGCGACCGGGTGTTCGCCCTCGGCGCCCGCATCAAGTGCCCGGTATGCCAGGGGGAGTCGATCCAGGAGTCGCCGTCGGAGACCGCCATGGCGATGCTCGACGTGGTGGCCGAGAAGGTCGAGGCCGGGCAGACCGACGAGCAGATCCTCGAGTACTTCACCGATCGATACGGGGACGGAATCCGCCTCGATCCGCGCTTCGAGTTCCGAACGATGCTGCTGTGGCTGCTGCCGGCCGCCGCGCTGATCGGGGGCGGGTTGATGATCTGGAGCCGGCGCCGCCGGCCGGGAGAGGAACCGTCATGACCGATAGCGACGACATCCGCCGCCGGGCCCTCGAGGAGCGGGCGCGGCTCGCCCAACAGGACATCGAAGACCTGCGGCGCCAGGTCGACGAAGGCGAACTGGAGGAGGCCGATGCTGCCGCGCTCGAGGAGCGCTACCGGTCGGACCTCGATGCCGCCCGCACGAGCCTGGCCGGCATGCCGAAGCCCCGCAAGAGCGCTCCTCCCGCCACGGCGCCCAGCGCCGCCGGCGGAGCCACCGCCGCCGGCAAACCGAACCGCATCCCTCTGATCGTCGTCATCTCCGCCGCCGCCATGGTGGTGTTGACCATCGCCATCGTGGTGATGGCCACCAGCGGCAACGACGCCGAGACCACGACCGACTCCGCGACGCCTCAGGCCGCAACCGGATCGCTGGCGGAGATGGAGGCGGCGGTCGCTTCCCAGCCGGACAACAACACCATGCGGCTGGCCCTGGCGGGCCTGTACTTCGAATCCGGCGACTACATGAACGCCATGAACCACTACTCGAGCGTGACCGCCAACGACCCGACGCCCCAGGACGCTGCGGTCGCCAACGCCAGGATCGGTTGGATGGCCTGGGCGGCGCTCGATGACCCGGAGACCGCGCTGTCGTTCCTTGATGCGGCGATCGCGCTCGACCCCACCTACGGCGAGGCGATCCTGTGGAAGGCCGTCGTGCTCCTCTACGGGATGGACGATGGAGCTGCGGCCGCCCCTCTCTTGGAGCAGGTGCTGGCCTTCCCGGACCTGCCCGAGGAGCTCAGGCCGGACATCCAGTCCATGCTCGACGAGGCCCGAGGAGGCGGCCAATGACCGATGCTCAGCTCAAGGGCCGCCGGCCGATCTTCTGGATCTCGGTCGGCGCCGGCCTGGTCGCGTTGATCCTTCTGGCGGTTGCCCTCGCCGATGGGTTCGGGCGGGATCCCCGGGAGCCCGAGAACATCGCCAACCAGGGCGCCAAGATCGACATGACCAGGGTGCTGCCGTTGCTCGATGGGACGGGCGATGTGGCCTTCTCCGAACTGGAGGGGAAGATCATCGTGATCAACTTCTGGGCCTCCTACTGCATCCCGTGCCGGGCCGAGCATGAGGTGCTGACCACCGCATCGGAGCAGTATCGGGATCAGAACGTCCAGTTCCTCGGCATCGTCTTCCACGACGACCCGGACGCCGCCCGTGACTTCCTCGACACCCTCGGCTGGGGCGACGGGTATCTCTACGCGGAGGATCCCGGGGCGCGGGCCACCGTGGACTTCGGGGTGTGGGGGGTACCGGAGACCTACTTCGTCGATGCCACCGGCACCATCGTCGACAAGCATTACGGAGCGATCACCCGCGACGACCTCATCCCCGTGCTCGAATCCATCCTGGCAGGCGACTCGGCCGGCTGAGCGGCGGGGATCTTTCTCCCGCTAGGGGACTTTTGGCCCTACGCGAAGTGCTCCCCCAGCGGCCAGAATGACCCCGGACGCTGCTGGGGAGACTGTGTGAAGGCGCAAAGAACTCACGTTTGGAGAGGATGGCGTCTCGTCGTCCTCGGGTGTGGCGCCGCCGCCGCGGCGCTGGTGCTGGTCGTGACGACGGGTTCGGCTTCTGCACAGGAGGAACAGGCCCCCCAGTTCGACAGCGAGTACTGCCTCGGTTGCCACGCCAACCCGGGAATGCAGACGACGCTGCCCTCCGGCGAGGTGCTCGACCTGACCTTCGATGTCGCCGCCCACGAGGCATCCGTCCACGGCCCCTACGACATCCCGTGTGTCCTGTGCCACACCGACGTCACCGGCTTCCCCCACGAACCGCTCGACGTGGCGGACCTGCGGGTCTGGACCCTCGAGCGAAACCAATCGTGCGCCAACTGCCACGAGGACGAGGCGGAGAGCGCCCGGGACAACGTGCACGCCGCCGCGCTCGCCACCGGGGTGCGCGAGGCGGCGGTCTGCACCGACTGCCACGACGCCCACAATGCCCGCAAGCCGGTGGCGCACACGCCGGAGGTGGCCGAGACCTGCGGTGAGTGCCACGGCGAGATCTACCAGTTGTACGAGGGATCGGTCCACGGCGAGGCACTCGCCACCGGTAATCGCGACGTTCCCACCTGCACCGACTGCCACGGGGTGCATGACGTCGGGGGTCCCAGCCAGTCAGAGTTCCACCTGTTCTCGCCGCAGATCTGCGCCGGGTGCCACCAGGACAAGGAGTTGATGGACCGCTACGGCGTCCGGGCCGACACCTTCGACACCTACATCGCCGATTTCCACGGTGAGACGGTGGTGCTGTTCGAGGCGCTGGCGCCGGGTCAGGAGACCAACAAGCCGGTCTGCATCGACTGCCACGGGGTCCACAACATCCAGAGCGCCGACAATCCCGACAGCCAGACGTTCAAAGACAACATCCTCGGCACCTGCCAGCGCTGTCATCCCGATGCGTCGATCAACTTCCCCTCGGCATGGCTGGGCCACTACACCCCCTCGGCCGACAACGCCCTGCTGGTGTGGCTGGCCGGTTGGTTCTACAAGATCGTCATCCCGGTGACCATCGGCGGGATGCTCGGCTATGTCGTGCTGCTGAGCTTCAGGAGCAGGCGCTCCCGCAAGGAGGCCGCCCGTGGCTGATCGCTACCGCAGGTTCAACCTCTCGGATCGCCTCGAGCACGTTGCCCAGTTGACCGCCTTCACCGCACTGGCGGTCACCGGCTTGGTGCAGCGCTACTCGGAGGCCTGGCTGTCGCGGCGCCTCATCGACCTGCTTGGTGGCATCGAGGCCGTCCGGATCATCCACCGAATCTTCGCCACGATCCTGATGGTGGCCGTCGTCTACCACCTGGGTGCGATCGGCTACCGCAAGTTCGTGCAGCGCCGCCCCAGGGAGATGCTCCCCACCAGCGCCGACATCCGGGCGGCCGCTCATTCGATGCGGTACCTGGCCGGCCGCGAGGCCGCCCCGCCTCTTCAGGGCCGTTTCACCTGGGAGGAGAAGGTCGAGTACTTCGCCCTCGTCTGGGGGACGTTCGTGATGATCGTGAGCGGTTTCCTGCTGTGGAACCCGATCGCCACCTCCAGGCTCCTCCCCGGGCAGTTCGTCCCGGCCGCCAAGGTGTTCCACAGCGGAGAAGCCCTGCTGGCCGTGCTGGCGGTGATCGTGTGGCACATGTACCACGTCCACATCAGGCGCTTCAACACCTCGATGTTCACCGGATACATGAGCCGCCGGGACATGGCCCACGAGCACGCCCTGGAACTCGAGGCGATCGAAGCGGGCACCGCCTTCACGCCCCCGACCGACGATGCGTCTCGCCGCCGGGCCAAGATCTATCTGCCCGCCATCACCGGCGTGGCCGCCATCTTGCTGGGCGGCATCTACCTGTTCGTCACCTTCGAGAACACCGCCATCGCCACCATCGATCCCCCCGAGCAGGTGGCCATCTATGCGCCGGTCGAGACCACCGGGACCACCGGGGCCACCGTGGTGACCACCACGACCCTCCCGGGTGCGACGACATCGACCACGACTCCGCTGGGAGCGTGGGAGGACACCATCGAGGCGATCTTCCGCACCCAGCGCTGCACGGATTGCCACGGCAACACCATGGCGCTGGGCGGCGTCGACCTCGCCACCTACGCTGGGGTGCTGGCCGTGGTCACTCCCGGTGATCCCGACCGGAGCCCCCTGATCGTGCTGCAGGAGAAGGGGGCCCACCCGACGGTCCTCGACGACGGGCAACTGGCGCAGGTGCGGGCTTGGATCGCCGCCGGCGCCCTCGAGGCGCTGGGTGGCACTCCCCCGACGGGGGTGCCCGGCGGTGCGCCCGGTTGGGAAGACCCGATCTCCGGCTTGCTCGCTTCGTGCGGCTCGTGCCACGGCGCTGCCAATCCGGCGGCGGGGCTCGACCTGACCAGCTACGAGGCTGCTCTCGCGGTGATCACTCCCGGGGACCCGGACGCCTCACGGCTCTACGTGGTCCAGGCCGCCGGGGGCCACCCGGGGCAGCTCAGCGAGGCCGACCTGGCCGTCCTCAGGGAGTGGATCGCGGCAGGCGCCCCGTAGCAGCCGGCCGGATCCTTCGCGGCCGGTTGGAGTGGGCATCCCGGGTGCCGCGGTGGCTTCGATCGCGGCGGTCGCGCTCCCCGTGAGGCGTCCCTGACAATAGGGCCAGAGGTCCCTATGAGCGAGCACCTCCCATCTCCTAGCGTGGGTCCAGCACAGAGGGGAGACGTGAAGTGAGCGATCAGACGGACGACGGCATCGTCGAGGAACCCGCCGGCACCGACGGGATGAACCAGGTCCCGCCGACCGGGGCGCCGCCCGGCAAGGACGCCGACGGCCGTTCCCCCACGAACATCTTCACTTTCCCGATGACGGCCATCGGGGGTGGCATGGTGCTCGCCGGTGTGGTCGCCTTCTTCGTTCTGATGCTGATCGACCTGACCAGCCAGACCGAGAACCCGTATCGGGCCATCGTCACCTGGCTGGCGATCCCGGCGGTCATCACCCTTGGTCTCGTGATCGCAGTGATTGGGATCGTCGTCCGATCCCGGATGGCCCGGCGCCGCGGGGAGAGCATCCGATTCCTGCTGCGGATCGAGCCCTCCAACCCTCGCTACATGCGCAACCTGTGGCTGTTCCTCGGGTTGGCGGCCGTCCTGATCGTCCTGGTCGCCTACGGCGGCATACGTGCCTATGAGACCACCGAATCGGTCGCCTTCTGCGGAGAGGCGTGTCACGAGGTGATGGGGCCCCAGAACACCACCTACCTCGCATCCGCCCACGCCAGGGTCCCCTGCACCGAGTGTCACATCGGCCCGGGACGGTCCTTCTGGGTCAAGTCCAAGCTCGACGGCATCCGCCAGGTGTGGAAGACGATGACCAACACCTTCGACCGTCCGATCGCAACCCCGGTGACCAGTCTGCGCCCCGCCCAGGAGACCTGCGAGCACTGTCACTGGCCCGAGCAGTTCTACGGGCAGCAGTTGGTGAACCTCAGCTACTACCGGAGCGACGAGGCCAACTCGCCGTGGACGATCAGCCTGCTGGTCAACGTGGGCGGCGGGAACCCCCGCACCGGTACCGCCGAGGGCATCCATTGGCACATGATCACCAACAACACCATCGAGTACATCGCCGTGGATCGCGATCGCCAGGAGATTCCGTGGGTGCGCCTCAACCGGGAGGACGGGACCCAGGTGGTGTACGCCGATCCGGACGCCGGCATCGGCCCCGACTCCCCCGGGGTCGAGGTCCGCACCTTCGACTGCATCGACTGCCACAACCGGCCGAGCCACACGTTCGAGCCGCCGGCGACCGCCATCAACCTCCGCATCGCCCAGGGCAGCATCTCCCGGGACCTGCCGTTCATCCGCCGGGTGGGCCTCGACCTGCTCAACGCCGAATACCAGACCACCCCGGAGGCCAACGAGGCCATCCCGGCCGGCTTGGTGGCCTTCTACGCGGCGGAGTACCCCGACGACGTAGAGGCGTTTCGGGCGGACATCGATCGGGCGGCAGAGGCACTGGTGAAGATCTACGACGGCAACTTCTTCCCCGAGATGAAGACCGACTACCGGGTGCGGGTGAACAACCTGAGCCACTTCACCAACGACGGCTGCTTCCGGTGCCACAACACCGACCTCGTCTCCGACCAGGGCATCGGCATCGGCACCGCCTGCGACACCTGCCACTCGATCGTGGCGCAGGGGCCCTCGGAGGACGTCAACGAGTTGCAGAGTGACCTGGGTGGCCTGGAGTTCGAGCACCCGGTCGACATTGGCGGCGTATGGGATCGTATCAAGTGCACCCAGTGCCACACCCCCGCTCAGGGGTACTGATCGGCACCTAGCCGCCAACTCGAGAGGCCCCGGGTTCCCCCTCTACCCGGGGCCTCTCTGCGCGGCATCCCGGGTGCACCGGGCTAACCCGGCAGCGGCTCGTCGACAACGACACCCGCCGGCGCCTGAGCGAGCCTGTGCGGCCGTGCCGCTCAGTTGTCGGGTGCCCCCTGGCGGATCCAGGCGAGGATCGCATCCACCTCGGTGGTCGGGAGGGACCCGGAGGGCGGCATGAACCCGCCTGTCCCGGTGCCGAGCAGCCATTGGCCGAGGAGGCTGTTCTCCGCATCGCCGGGGATGACCGCGGGTCCGCTGTTGCCGCTCGCCATCACCGACTGGTACGACTCGGCCGACCATCCGCCGGACGCTCCGTGGCACGCCAGGCACTTCGACTGGAAGATGGGCAGCACGTCGCCCGAGAAGGACACCTCCGCAACCGGCCCGGGGGTGCCCGGTCCGCCCTGCAGCGAGCGGATCAACTCGACCAGTCCGGAGATCTGCTCGTCGGTGAGGATGTCCCCCCAGCCGATCATGGCGGTGGCCGGGTGGCCGAGGTCGATCGTCTCGAACAACTGGCTGTCGGAGTGGATCGCCTGCCACTCCGGAGATTGGAACGAAGGCCCGATCCCGCCCTCCCCGTCGGCGCCGTGGCATTGGGCACAGAACCCTGCGTAGATGTCGGCGACATCCACCAGCAACGGGGCCCGCTCGACCGCCGGCGGGAGCTCGACCGGAGGGTTGTCCTGCCAGGACCGGATGTAGGCGACGATCGCCCCCACCTCGTCGGCGTCCAGGGGGCCGCCGAAGGCCAGGCCGAAGGGTGACATCCCCGAGTCGGGCTGCCCCTGGGTGATGATGGCCCTGATGGTGATGTAGTCGCGGGTCACCAGGTACTGCTCGGTGCTGATCGGGCCGATCGTGAAGGATGGATCGACCGGGCTGGCCCCTCCCTCCCCGAACTCGCCGTGGCACACCGTGCAGTGCTGCTCGAACAGGGTCTTTCCGAGCACGGCAGGCGAACCCTGGCTGGCCTCATAGGCGTAGTCGGTCAGGGCGTCCAATTGCTCGGCGGTGAGCACGTCGCCCCAGACCGGCATCGTTTGGTGGGAACCACCCTTGACGATGATCTCGGTGGCGGCTTCCACCGACTCGGCCACCGGAACCCGGGTTCCGTGGCACACGGCGCAGTCGGCCTCGAAGAGGGCAGCACTCGAAGCGGGCGCCGTGTCGGGGGCCACCACGTAGGCGGCCAGAGCGGCGATGTCGGCATCGGGGAGGACTCCGCCCATCGCCGGCATCGTCAGATGCCCCCCACCCTTCTCGATGATCGCCAGCAACTCGTTGCGCGTTCCGGCGAACTGGGCGCTGTTGCCGTGACAGGCGGCGCAGTTGAGCACGAACAGACGGTGTCCGTCGGGTGCGATGAGGAAGTTGACGAGGGCGGTCGCCGA
Source organism: Actinomycetota bacterium (assembly GCA_018821365.1). Lineage (GTDB taxonomy): Bacteria > Actinomycetota > Acidimicrobiia > Spongiisociales > UBA11373 > JAHJML01. The sequence goes on from JAHJML010000174.1 coordinate 23,184, forward strand.
ACTCTCGTCGAGCGAGGGGAGGTCGAGGCCCGCGTGCGGTTCGAACTCCGAGCCGGGCTGGAGGGCCGCCCGGAGGGTGAGCGGTTGGGTGGCAGCCAGGCCGACCGCCTGGTGGCACCCCGAACAGGAGTCCTGGAACACGGCGCTGCCGTTGGGCGAGAGGACGAAGCCGACCAGGGCGTCGATCTCGTCTGAGGAAAGGTCGCCGCTCCAGGCCGGCATCCCCTCGTGGCCGCCCTGGGAGATCACGTCGCCGAGATTGACTCCGGCGGGAACGGCGATCGAGGTGCCGTGGCACCCCGAGCAGTTCTCGGTGTAGAGGAGGGCGACCGGGTCGCCGCCGGCGGCCTCGAGGGGCGGTTCCGCCGCCAGCAGCGCCTGCACGGTGAGGCCCAGCACCCCGAGGAAGAGGAACACCACGAACCCGAGGACGATGGGACGCCCCCGGATGTTGCGGGTGCGGGATCGATCCAGCCATGGGAGTGCCGCCAGGATGAGGAGGATCGCCCCGGGCAGGATGATCACGCCGACAAACTCCAGGTTCCCCGGGAAGAACTTGAGCAACTGGAAGAGCCAGAGGAAGTACCACTCGGGCCGGGGTGTGAACGAGTCGTCGGACGGGTTGGCCTGGTCGCCCAGTTCGGCACCGATCACGGCGGAGAGCACCACCAACGCCACGAACACCAGCAGGGAGACTATGGCGTCCTTGAACAGGGCGTTGGGGAAGAACGGGATGCCCCGCTTCTTGTCCTCCTGGTACTTCTCCAGGTAGTCACGCCTGTCCTGTTCCCGCATACGGCTACTCCCCCTTCTTGGGAGGCGCCGAGATGCCGTTGCGCACCACCAGGTAGAGGTGGAGGCCCACCAGGAGCAGCAGGATCGCCGGCAGCACCCACACGTGGATCCCGTAGAAGCGGGACAGGGTCACCGCGCTCAGGTCGTCCCCGCCCCTCGCCACCCGCAGCGCCCAGTCACCGATGAGCGGCGTCACCTCCAACATGCGGGTGCCCACCACGGTGGCCCAGTAGGCCTTCTGGTCCCAGGGAAGCAGGTACCCGGTGAACCCGAACGCCAGCGTCAGTACCAGCAGCCCCACCCCCGACAGCCAGGTGATCTCCCGCGGGAACTTGTACGCCCCGTGGTAGATCACCCGCACCATGTGGAGCCCGACCAGCAGGACCATGGCGCTGGCCCCCCAGTGGTGCATGCCCCGGATCAGCCACCCGGCGGTCAGGTCGTGGGAGATGAAGTCGACGGTGGCGTAGGCATCCTGGACACTGGGCACGTAGTAGATGGTGAGGAGGATCCCGGTGATGATCTGATTGACCACCACGATCAAGGTGGCGCTGCCGAGGGTGTAGGCCCAGTTGACCTTGGGCACCTGGCGGAGGAACACCCCATCCCAGACGAGGCGCCACCCGGTTCGCTCATCCAGCCAGCCGCCGACCCGGTCGCTCATCTCACGCCTCCAGGCTCACGAAGATCTGGCCGTCCTCCACCTTGACGGGGAACTCATCCAGACCCCTCGGCGGCGGGCCGGCGACCACCTGCCCGTCGACACTGAAGACGCCGTTGTGACAGGGGCAGAAGAACTCGTTCTGGTCGGCGACCCAGCGGACCCGGCACCCGAGGTGCGTGCAGACGTTGGAGAACCCCCTGAACTCGCGACCGTCGTGGGTGACGACGTAGACGGCCACCTCCGCCTCGGTGGAGACCCATCCACTGGTCTTGGTGACCTTCGCCTTGAAGAGGGAGGGCGTTCCAATGTCGACTCGATCAGCGGCGCCGAGTACGATCCACTCCGCCTCGCCCGTCTTCTTCTTGGCCGGGCTCAGCACGTAGGCAACCCCCGGTACCGCCCAGCCGATCCCGATGGCGGCGGCAATGGCAACGGTGGCTCTACTGAGGAACTTCCGCCGGTCCATTGGTGCCATGGTGCTCGCCCTTCCCCGGAAACCCCGTCGTTCGGCATTCCTAGCGGAAAGCGTTCGGCGCGCCGTCCACCCGGGACGTTCGGACTCTAGCCAGCGCCTCTCACGTCCGCAGCCGTGTCGGAAAGGCGTCCGCCGGACGCCAAGGGGCCCGGGATGACCCCGGGCCCCTTGGTCCTTGCGAGAGGTGCGACTACGGCCGGGTGTAGCCGGTCACATCCCCACCGACGTTCTCGATCGAGTCGATCAGCAACTGGATCACGTACTTGCCGTTGTGGGCGAATCCACCCGGATCCTTGACGGCGTACTGGTAGTTGTAGGCCGAGCCAAGCAGCGCCGGTGTCCACATGCCGAACGCCTCATCACCACTGAAGAAGTACGGATACCGGTTCGGGTCGTAGATCAGGTCCCCGAGGCCGTATGCCTCGGAATAGGCCTGGAGCGCTGCGTAGAGGTCAGCCCGGAGGGTGTCGATCTCTCCGTACAGTCCTTCGGCCGCGTCCCCGTCACCGTCGAAGTCGCCCTCGCTGATGCGGAACGCCATCGGGTCGTCGCTGCCGTGGCAGCCTGCGCACGACTCGACCTTGACCTCCAGGGTGTGGGACCCATGGCATTCGGTGCAGGTGTCGAAACCCTCGACATGGGCATTGCGACCCGCGTACTCCTTGCCGGCGAACTGGAACCCGCCCTGCACCTCCCCTCCGAACAGGGTCGCCCCTGCTGGGAAGTAGTGCACGTTGCGGAACCGCAAACCCTCGACGACGTCGTTGGGTCCGGCATCGCCGATGGCCGCATTGACGCTGACCGTGGACTCGCGTCCCTGGTGGCAGTTCATGCAGAGATTGCCGTCGGCGCTCCCGCTGTCGACCTCGAGCCCGCTCGGGAACTCGACTGGGCCTGCCTCGTGGCGAGTCCAGGTGGTGAAGTCGTTGTGGCAGGTCGAGCACAGGAAGCCGTTGCTGGGCTCCTGGCTGACGGTGACGCCCTCAGCGAGGAACAGCGGCAAGCCGGCTGCACTGTGGCACTTGGAGCACGACGCCGGCACCACTGCCGGGTCGTCCTCGTCCCAGTGGCGGAAGGCCTCCTCAGAGCCGGCGAAGTGCCCATGGTCGATGCGATGGGCCGCATCGACGGCGATCGGGCTGCTCAGCACCGAGTTGAGGTCCTCGGTGGAGTCGCTCAGCAACTGGAGGATGTACTTGCCGCCGTGGGCGAACGCCCCCGGATCCTTCAAGGCCACCTGATAGTTGTACGCCGCCCTCACGAGGCGCGGAGTCCAGGCCGGGTAGGCATTGCCGAAGTTGGCCTCGCCCTCGGTCACGGCCCCGTCGCCGTCGGTGTCGGCGAAGAAGTACGGATAGGTCAGACCGTCGTAGACAAGCCCGGTGCCCACGGTCTCGGAGGCATACGCCTGCATCGCCAGATACAGCGTGGCGGTCGCGCCCTCGATCTCGTAGTAGATGCCTTCGGCCAGGTCGCCGTCGCCGTCGTAATCGACCAGAGAGCCCATCATGCGGACGTTCTTCAGGTCGTCCGCCGAGGTCACTCCGACGTGACACGTGGCGCATTCCTCGATCTTGAGTTCGAGGCTGTGCGGATTGTGGCAATCCACACAGGTCTCGTAACCCTCGATGTGGGTGAAGAAGGCGTCATAGGTCCCGCCTTCGTACTGGTAGCCGCCCATCGCCTCGTTGCCGTACTTGGTGGCTGCGGCGGCAAAGTAGTGGATGTTGATGAACCCGAGATCTTCGCTGACTTCGTCGTCACCAACGCCGGCGGCGGTGATCGCCTCGTCCACCGTCACCTTGGATGCCCTGCCCTGGTGGCAGGTCATGCAACGAGCCTCTGCACCCAGGCCGGTCAGCTCGACACCGGATGGCATCGTCACGCTGTCCAGGGCCAGGGTGGCCGCGTTGTGACAGGTCGTACAGGTGATGGTCGTGTCGGGATCGTGGGCAGCGTCGACGACTCCGGCAGCGCTCCCGTCGGCGCCGACGAAGTCCTGGAAGCCGGTACCGACGTGGCACTTGGCACAGGACTCGGGCACGACCGCCGGGTCGTCCCCGTCCCAGTGTCGGAAGGCTTCGGCGTCGGCGGCATTGTGGGCAGACGCCTCCCATGCTGCGAGGAACGGGATCTCGACCGCAGGCTCCACCACCACGGGGACCGTGGTGGTGGTCGCCGGCGCCTCGGTGGTGGTCACCGGGGCGGCGGTCGTAGTCGTTCCTGCGTCGTCGCCGCTACAGGCGGCGATGACCAGGGAGAGGGCTGCGAGCAGTGCGCCGATCGTCGACAGCCTGGATCGATGGGTCATGTCACTCCTCCCGCAAGGTGCGGCTAACTACCCGATATCCTTGCAGCCCCGCATGCCGCCGCTTAGGGACTTTCGGCCCTAATCGACCGGGTGTCGGATTCGCCGGTTCCGGCAGGGCATCGGCCGATCGGCATCGTGCTGGTGGAGCCCAGGGTTGCCTCCGCGGCGGAACCCGTGGCCGGGTCGATCTCGCGGTGGGGGCGCACCACCAACCGGGAGTCGACGCGGCGTCGTGACGGCTTCCCTGGCATCATGAGGCCTCCATGACCGTCCGTCCCCCCACTCGCCGGCCCGAAGAGCGCTTCCCGGGATTCCTCTTCACCCCCGCCAATCGTCCGTTCACATTGATCCTGGTCGTTGCCGTGGCTGTCCTGGCAGGCTATCTGCTGGTGGGAGGCGACTCGGGATCGACGGCTGCCCCCTCCTCGACCACGGTCGCCGGGCCGGCGACCAGCACCGCCGAGACGGATTCCACCGCCGGGACCACCCAGGATGCCACCACCACCTCACCGACGGTCGCTCAATCGGGAGTCACCGAGGCGGCCGACATCCCGCTGCAGGGTCTGGCGCTGGAGACCGTGGCACGGGGGTTCACCTTCCCGGTCTACGCAACCTCGCCGCCCGGCGACGGGAGGGTGTTCGTTGTGGAACGGGCCGGCCTCATCCGCATCGTCGATCCCGGCGGGAGTGTGCTGCCGAACCCCTTCCTCGACATAAGCGACCGCATCGACAGCGCCAGCGGTATCGAGTTGGGCCTCCTCGGCCTCGCCTTCCACCCTCAGTACGCCGCCAACGGGCGTTTCTTCGTCTACTACTCGGATCTGAACGCCGACTCGGTGGTCGCCGAGTTCTCGACGAGCGCCGACCCGAACCTGGCCGATCCGGATTCCGAGCAGGAGATACTGTTCGTGGATCAGGTTCGCCTCCGCCACCGCGGTGGCATGCTGCTCTTCGGACCCGACGGCTACCTCTACATCGGCCTCGGCGACGGCACCGACCACAACGTGAACCCGCAGAACCTCGAGACCCTGCCGGGCAGCATCCTCCGCATCGACATCGACGGCGGGGATCCCTATGCGATCCCCGCCACCAACCCCTTCGCATCGGCCGAGGGCAGGCCGGAGATCTGGGCGTACGGGTTCCGCAATCCGTGGCGGTTCTCCATCGACCCCGTGAGCGGCCGCCTCTACGTCGGAGATGTCGGTGAGGAGTCGTGGGAGGAGATCGATTCCGTCGCTCTCTCCAACTCGGGGAGCAACTTCGGGTGGCCGCTCATGGAGGGGTCCACCTGCTTCACCGACGCCGAGTGCGGGAGCCGGACCGATCTGGTCCGGCCGATCCTGCAGTACCCCCACGAAGGAGACCAGTGCGCGGTCACCGGCGGCTACGTCTACCGGGGGTCGGCGATCCCCGAGATGGTGGGGCACTACTTCTACGCCGACTGGTGCGCCGGGTGGATCCATTCGTTCCTCTACGACGGCGAGAACGTCACGCTGCCCCAGGATTGGTCGGTCTCGATCGGAACCGACCACGGGTCGATCGCCTCGTTCGGCCTCGATGGTGCCGGTGAGTTGCTGGTGGTCACTTCCGACACCGGTGACATCTTCCGGGTGGTCGCGGCCCGTTGATGTCCGGCGGCGCCTCCCTTCGTCTGATCGGCGACTACGTCGCCCCGATGGACGAGGCACTCTCCGTCCACTCCCCGGGGTTCGTCGATGTCACCGACGGGCGGGTCGCCGCCTGCGGACCGCTGTCGGGCGCACCCCTGCCTCCCGACGGTGCGGTGGTCTCCAACGTCGGTGGACTGGTGATGCCGGGGATGATCAACGGCCACGCCCACTCTGCGATGACGGTGCTGCGGGGTGCCGGGGAAGGGTTGCCGTTGGAGCGGTGGCTCTCGGAGGTCGTATGGCCCCGGGAGGGCCGCCTCGATCCCGACGATGTCGAGGTCGGCATGATGATCGGCGCCGCCGAGATGCTCCGCAACGGGGTCACCACCTCCAACGAGATGTACTTCTTCCCCGAAGCGGTGGCCGCCGGCGTCGCGCGGGCGGGGATGAGGGCCATCGTCGGTATCGCCATCATCGAGGGTTTGGCGCGTTTCGGGACCCCCGAAGCGCAATTGGAGGCCGGCGTGGCCTTGCGCGAGCGGACCCTGGGCAACCCACTCGTCGAGATCGCCCTCGGGCCCCATTCGGGCTACAACCTCGGCGACGACACGCTCCGGAGCATCCGCGACGAGGCCATCGCCCGGGACATGCTGATCCACATCCATGTCGCCGAGACCCCCACGGAAGGGGATGCGGTGACCGCCCGCACCGGCCGGACCGTGCCGGAGCACCTCGACGATCTCGGCCTCCTCGATGCCAGGGTGCTGGCGGCGCACGGCGTGTGGCTGACCGAGTCCGACATGCGGTTGTTCGCCGCTCGCGGCGTCGGGGTCGCCCACTGCCCCGGATCGAACGGGAAACTGGCGTCGGGGATCGCCCCCGTGAGATCGATGCGGGCGGCGGGGGTGCCGGTGGCGGTGTCGACCGACGGACCCGCCTCCAACGACAACCTCGACGTGCTCGAGGAGGCCCGCCTCGCGCTGCTCTTCGCCCGGTTGCGCGATGGGGACGCCGCGGCACTCGGGGTGTCCGACGCGCTCCACATGATCACCCGTGAAGCCGCCGCCGCCCTCGGGCGGAACGATCTGGGATCGCTGGAGGAGGGGCGAGCCGCCGATGTCATCCGGATCGACCTGGATCGGCCGGAATACGAACCGATTCGCTCCCCCTCCGATGTCCTCGGCCTGCTGGTATGGGCGGGTTCGAGTCGGGACGTGACCGACGTGTGGGTGGCTGGAGAGCACGTGGTTGATTCCGGGGTGGTCACGACGCTCCCCCTGGACGACATCCGGGCCGCCGGGCGCCGGATCGCCGACCGCATCGCGGGCTGACCGGGCCGGGGCCGCTGCCCGGGGGGCCCGCACCGGCCGCCCGCCACCGGATCGGGCATACTCCGGCCATGGGTCCCCGGCTGCGCCCCTATCGCGACGAGACCGACTATCAGGCCATGCGGGCCCTGCTCCAGGAGGCACTGGTCGCCAATGGCCTCCGGCAGTTCTCCTGGCACGTGAGCCGCCTCGACTACTGGCGCTGGCACGTGGTGCCCATCGTGGAGGCATTCCACGGATTCGAGGACCAGGTGCTCCTGTGGGAGGAGGGAGACGGACTGGTTGGGTTCGTGGTCCCGGATGGCCCCGGCGAGGCTTACCTCAACGTGCTCCCGTGGGCTGCGTCGGCCGGCCTCGATCGGGAGATGCTGGCGGCCGCCGAAGATCACTTGGCCCTCGAGACCGGCGATGTCCGGCGCATCGTGGCCTGGTCGGATTCCGGCGATCTGCGGCGCCGGGGCGTTCTCACCGCTGCCGGATACGCCCGGCGGGGAGCGGCGGAGCGTCAGGGCCGCTGCCGGCCATCGCCACAGCCGCTCAGACCGCCACTGCCGCCCGGATTCGCGGTGAGGGCAGTCCGGGTCCCCGACGATCTGGAGGCCCGCTCGTGGGCTTCCTGGCGGGCCTTTCACCCCAATGACGCCGACGACCGGTATCAGGGCGCCGACTGGTACCTGCCCAACATCACGGCACAACCTCTCTACCGGCCCGACCTGGACCTGGTGGTGGCGGCCCCCGACGGCCGAGTCGCCTCATTCACGACGATCTGGCTCGACGAGAGAACCAACACCGCCTGTTTCGAACCGGTCGGCACCGCTCCCGAGTTCCAGCGCCGCGGCTTGGCGATGGCCTTGCTGGCGGAGGGCCTCGCCCGCCTGGCCGCCCTCGGCGTGGAGCGAGCCTTCGTGGGGGGCTACCGCGAGGCGGCCTGCAGCCTGTACGCCGCCGCCGGGTTCATCGATGCCGATTGGTCCGTACCGTGGCTCAAGGAGTGGGCTCCGGGCGGGTAGGAGCCCACGCCGGGCCCCCGCTCTCACCAGAGGAAGGGGATCAGCGCCTTGCGGTCGGCGGGGTAGTCGGGGAAGGTCGCCCGGTACCACCTGCGATTGGCGAATGCCCGCGGACCGATGTTGGCCGCCGTGAAGAGCGCAAAGGCCAGGCCGGCCGGCGACCAGGTGGCGAGTGCGTAGCCGAACCACTCGATGATCTCACCGAAGTAGTTGGGACTGGTGATGCGATCGAACAGCCAGCCACTCGGGATCCGGTAGCCGGTCTCCCCCGGCTTGCGGAGCCCGATCAGCATCGTGTCCGCCCGATGGTTGATCGCCGAGCCGACGCCAAAGACCGCAGCACCCAGCAGGAAGCGGGGGTCCCAGAGCCACGAGGTCTCGTACTCGCCGAAATGGGAGATCCAGCGCGCCACCACATAGACGTTGAGGACGTTGAACACGAACGCCATGGCGGCGATCACCAGTGGGATCCGCTTGCCCCGCTCCCGCAGTCGGAAGGGGAACACCAGCGTGCGATGGAGGTAGTGGAACAGCCACATGCTGCCCAGCACGATCGGTGCCACCTGCCAGGCGCGCTCCCCGAGGGCGTAGACCGCCATGAACAGCACCACCGAGGGTGACTCCATCAGCACCCACCCGAGCCGGCTCGGGATGGTCGGCCCCCACCCGGTTCGCTGGTGGCGCCCGTAGGGGGCCGTCACGAACAGGAGAGCCGTGAAGGCGGCTGCTGCGAACCCGATCTCGGTCCAGATGGCGGCGGCGTGGAGGGTGCTCTCAGCCATGGGCGGCATCGAACCAGTCGTAGAGGTCCCGGACCGTCTCTTCGATCGGACGAACCGAGAACCCCAGGTCGCGTTCTGCCAGTCCGTGATCGATACGGCTCGACAATCCCAGTGCATCCAGGGACTCGGAGGTGTAGAGCGGCTCCACTCCCCGGATCCTGGCGGCGGCTGCGATGAACGGCAGCCCGAGCCGGGCCGTCCAGATCGGGAGCACGATGCGGGGCGGCCGCACCCCGGTGGCCTTTGCGGCGATCGCCGCCAGTTCGCCGACCGAGAGGTACCGTCCGCCCAGCAGGTAGCTCTGCCCGCTCTTGCCCCGCCGGGCGGCCCCGATCAGGCCGGCCGCCACGTCCCTGACATCCACGAAGTCGAAACCGCCCCGAACCAGGCTCGGGAGGGTGCGGGCCCGGAGGCGCAGGAAGAACCGCCCCATCCGCGACGGCTCCCGGTCGTGAGGCCCGATCACGCTGGTGGGATGCACGATGACGGCATCCAATCCCGATGCGACGACCTCCCGCACCGCCCGCTCCCCATTGGCCTTGGACCGGTCGTAGGCGGCGTGGAGGGGAGAATCGGAGGGAACCCGGGGGGACGACTCGTCGATCACGCCGCCGCCGATCGACAGGTCGAACGCATGGATCGACGAGCAGTGCACGAAGCGGCCAACGCCGGCCTCCAGGGCAGCCACCGCCGCGTTGGCGGCCCCCTCGACGTTCACCCGGCGGACCGTCCCGGTCGGGTCTCCGGTGATGGAGATGACCGCCGCCAGGTGGTACACCACGTCCGCCCCCCGGAACGCCTCCACCAGGCCGCCGCGATCGAGCACGTCCCCCCGGACCACTTCGACGCCGAGGCCCTCGAAGGCGTCGAGGTTGCGATGGGCGACCGCCCGCACCGTGGTCCCCTCGTCGAGGAGCGCCGCCATGAGGCCGGCGCCGAGATGTCCGGAGGCTCCGGTGACCACCGCCCTCATGCCGCCCACTCCTCGATACGATCGAGCGCCGACTCTACCGGGGGGCGGGGCCGGGGCAGCGGGCCTCCGGAGGTTCCGGGATCACCATCCGCGGCGGAATCGGGCTGAGGCCGGCTCACCGGGAGAAGTAGTGGAGCCCGATCCACAACCAACCGGCGAGGACGGCCACCCGGCCCGAGGCGGTTCGCATCCCCCGGGTGACCAGGGCCCCGAAACTCGGAATGCGGGAGCGCCGCCGGCGGCTGAGCGCCTCCAGCAGCAGCATGGCGACCGCCAGCCCGGCCCAGATGAGGATGGTGATCTGGCGGTTGCTCATCGCTCCACCAGCCACCAACCGGCCAACATCCAGAGCGTGAGGGCGATCGCCCGGCTGGGATGTCCGATCACGACCTCGTCGAAGAGGGTGCTCAGGGTGGGGTGATCGAACGAGCCCTCCAGGCGGGAGGGCTGCAGCAGGAAGTTGACCAACTCGAACACCCCCAGCGCCAGCAGCACTCCGATCCAGAGACCGGCACCTCCGGGATCCAACCGCTCGGCCGGCGCCTCCCTCCACCGGGTCCGCGAGGCCACTACCAGACCGGTGATGCCGGGGACCAGGATCGCCACGGTCACCGGCCAGGTGTGGCGCTGCAGCCCGCCGGCCACCACCCCGAAGGCCAGGGCGACCGGGAGGGCGATCCGCCAGCGCCGCCCCCCACGCCGCCGGACTTCCACCCCGGCGGTCTCGACGGCCGCCCCGGCCCGCGGTGGGACGACCACCACTCCCACGCCGGCCCCGGCGAGCACGAGGCCGTGGATCGGATTGCCGGAGATCCCGTTGAAGAAGCCGGCCAGCACCAGGATGCCCACCACGGGGTCGAGCGCCCGGCCCACCCAGGAAGATGCCCGGTCGGAAGGGGGCGCTGCGGAGCCCGGCCGTTCGGCGAGGGTCTTCTCGTTCATGGGCAGGGATTCTGGCACGCTCCCCGCCGGCACACCAGGGCCGGGCCTGCCACCCGGTCAACCCGGCGGCCGCTCCGGGACCAGTTGGATCTGGATGTAGTCGTCGAGCAGAATCAGTTCCCGGGCCAATGCACCCAGATCGAGAACGGTTGCCTCCTTGGCCCGCTCCTCTTCCGCAAAGATGTCCCCGGGGTCCTCCGCCGGCCGGAGCAGGTAGAAGATCAGCAGTTCGACGAGGCTCTCATTGCTGAACAGTTCCGATTGGCGGACCAGTTGTTCCTGGGCGATCTGCAATTGGCCGGCCGTCGGCCCGTGGTCCCGCAGATCGGTGAGATCGGCGATCACCTCGGCGGCGATCGTGTCGAGATCGTCGGGGTCGGCGCTGATCGTGACCGACAGTTCGATCGAAGGCGCCGGGTCGTCGACGACCCGAACCGAGGTCGACGGTGAGTACGTGGCAGAGAGTTGCTCGCGAATCCGCTCGGTGAGCCGCTGCCGGATCACCAGGTCGAGCAGATCGGCCTCCACCCTGGTGACCGGATCGAGGTCCAGAGCTACCTCCCACAGCAGCGACAGTTGGCCCAACTCCCCGGCGCCCGACTCGACCGTGAGCTCTGCGATGCCGGCCGCCCGATCGGTGCGGACGTCCTGGTAGGTCTCGCCGCTGCCACCGGAGGGGAGTGAGCCCAGGTACCGTTGCGCCAGGTCGGCGGCGGCCGCCGGGTCGAAATCTCCGGTCAGCACGAACACGAAGTCGGCTGCGTCGGCAAACCGCTCCCGGAAGATCTCCAAACCCCGGCCGAGATCGAAGGCATCGAGGTCTTCGGGTGAGGGCACCGGGAGGAAGCGGGGGTCGCTCCCGAACCGAGCATCGGCGATCGCCGTGGCGACGGCGAGGTCGGGGCTGGAGGTGGGGTCCTCGGCGTAGGGCCTGATCTCGTCGATGACGATGCCGAGCCCGATCTCGTCCGCTCTCGGCTGCGTCATGTACAGGTGGACCAGTTGGAAGAGGGTCTCCAGTTCGCCGGTTGCCCCCCTGGCGAAGATCCCCTCGGTGGTCTCGTCGATGTAGGGCCACACCGAGACGATCCGGCCGCTCAGGAATCGATCCAGGGCCAACTGGTCGTGCTCCCCCACCCCGCTGACGGTGACCACGTCGCCGATCGTCTGGGCCTCCACGGCGTCCTCCACCGGCAGTAGCGACCATCCCCCGAAGCTCTCCGCCCCCATCACCACCACGTTCTCGACGATGGTGGTCGGGAACAGGATCACCCGGACTCCGTTGTCCAGGGTGAGGATGTCGAGGCTGGTGGATGGCAGCGGTTCGGTGCTCCGGATGGCGGCAGGCTCCGGCGCATCCATCAACTGCTCGAAGGTCTCGGTGGTGTCGATGCGAGGTTCGAGGTTCGCCGACCTCACCCGCTCCAGGATGGCGGCGAGACCGGCCTCGGTGGGCAGATCGGCGGCGTCGTCCTGGGGCCCGACCACGATGACCAGCGGCTCGGTCGATTGGATGGCGGCCCGGAAGGTGGCGGTCACCTGATCGACCGTCATCTCGTCGAGCAAGCGCCGCTGGAGGTCGGCCCACGCTGCGGCGGCATCGATGGGAGCACCACCGAGGTCGTGCTCCACGTAGCGGTCGGCGTACTCGGCGTCCTGGGTGGTGCCGCTTCGCTCGAACTCGAGTTCGACCCGACTGCGCACGTCGCGGACGGCCCGGTCGAGCTCCTCCCGGCCGAAACCGTGGAGGAGGGCGCGTTCCACCTCTCCGAGGAGCGCCTCGGCGGTGGCCGCCAGCTCACCGGGCTCGGCGGAGGCCGCCAGGCCGGGGCTGCGTTGGGTGCGGACCAGTGGGTTGGCGGCCGGCGCCGGGTCGAAGTAGGGGGTGCCGCCCCGGAGAGCGTCCTCCTGCAGCCTGGTCACCAGCATGTCCCACCCCAGAGCGAGTGCCATCTCCTGCCGCAGGGTGCCCACCGTGCCCTGCGGCAGGGCGGGCATCGGGTAGTTCAACTCGACGAACGATTGCCGGAACTCGGGGTCGGGCAGGATGAAGAACGCCGGGTCGGCGGCCGGCGGCGTGGAGAGGTCGGGCGGGGGCGGACCCTGCCGGGCGGGGATGTCGCCGAAGATCGACACGATGAGGCCCTCGACCTCCTCCACGTCGAAGTCGCCGACGGCCACGACGGCCATGTTGTCGGGCCGGTACCACGCCTCGTAGAAGGCCGCCAGTGCCTCCCGGGTGGTGGCTTCGAGGACGTCGGGGCCGGCCAGGGTGTCCTGCCCCTCATACGGCGTCCCCTGCAGCAGCCTGTCGATGACCCCCTCGAAGTACCGGCCGCTGAAGCTCTGCGAGCGGAGCCGCCACTCCTCGACAAGGACGCCGCGTTCGAGGTCGACCTCGACGGGGTCGATGGTGGCGGCGGCCGCCCACTCCCGCAGGACGTCGAGGCCGGTCGGCAGCAACTCGGCTCGATCGGTCGGCAAGGTGAGCTCGTAGACCGTCTCCTCCCAATTGGTGTAGGCGTTGATGTCGGGGCCGAACTCGGAGCCGAACCCCTGCAGCACCCGGATGAGGTCGTTGGCCGGGTACTTGGCGGTGCCGTTGAAGAGCATGTGCTCGACGAAGTGGGCGGCCCCGCTCTGGCCGGCTCCCTCCTGCACCGATCCGGCCCGCACGACTAGGCGCAGTTGCGCCCGTGCCCCCGGCCGGTCGTTGGCCCTGATGTAGTAGGTGAGGCCGTTGTCCAGGGCGCCGATGGTGACGCCGGGGTCGATCGTGATCACATCGGCGTCGTCGGCGTAGACCGGGATCTCGCCGATCGGGCGGGGAGCCATCGTCGTGACCGCAACGGCCGTGGTGGTGGTGGTCTCGCCCGCCGTCGAGGTGGTCGAAGGAAGGCTCGCCGTAGAGGCCGGCTCCGCCGATGGCGACGTGCACCCGGCGGCGGCCAGGGCGGCCACCAGCAAGCAGATCCTGGCCCTGTTGGCAGCCGCCTTCGGTCGTGCCCGCATGCGCCCTCCCGGCGGCCTCGGCTCGTTGGCCGGGATACTAGGCGGAGGGCCTCGGCCTGACGGAAGCGTATGCCCGGCAGGCTCGTGTCGGCCATGGGCTCGCGAGAAGACCCCCTCGCCGAAGGGGGTCTTCCGTGTCGGAGGGGGGACTCGAACCCCCACGCCCGTTATTAGGGCACTAGGCCCTCAACCTAGCGCGTCTACCAATTCCGCCACTCCGACGCGGCGGGGCAGTATACCGCCGCACATGGGGGGTCTCGCGGGCGCTATGCCCGCCCGACGACCTCGAATTCACGGTCGACCAGGTAGCAGGAGACGAAGTGGCCGGGCCGCTTCTCCTCGAGCATCGGGTGGTCTCTGATGTCGCACACGCCGTCCTTGGCGATGGGGCATCGCGGCCGGAACCGGCACTCCGGCAGAGGGTTGATCGACTTGGTGATGCCGCCCTTGATGCGCACCTCGGGCCGCACGTAGCTCGGGTCCGGCACCGGCACCGCAGACAACAACGCCTGGGTGTAGGGGTGCATGGGGTTGCTGAGCAACTCCTCGGTCTCGGCGAGTTCGACGATCTTGCCCAGGTACATCACCGCGATCCGGGTGCACATGTACCTGGCGACCGCCAGGTCGTGGGTGATGTACAGGTAGGACACCCCGAGACGCTCGGCCAGTTTCAGCATCAGGTCCATGATCGAGATGCGGATGCTGACGTCGAGCATCGAGGTCGGTTCGTCGGCGACCACGAAATCGGGATCGAGCACCAGTGCCCGGGCGATCGCCACCCGCTGCCGCTGCCCTCCCGACAACTCGTGGGGGAACCGGAACATGAACGATTCGGGCGGCGTCAAGCCCACCAGACGCAGCAACTCGCCGACCCGTTCCTCACGATCGGTGACCCGGCCGATCCCCTGCACCTTGAGCGGTTCGGCGACGGTATCGAACACCGTCCGCCGGGGGTTCATCGACTCGTAGGGGTCCTGGAAGATCATCTGGACTTCGGAGCGGAACTCCTTCATGTACTCCCGAGGCAGATGGGCGATGTCCATGACGGTGCCGTCGTCGTTGAGCAAAATCCGGCCGCTCGTGGCCGAGGCCAGTTTCACCAGCAACCTGCCGGTCGTGGTCTTCCCGCACCCCGACTCCCCCACCAGCGCCAGGCTCTCGCCGGGTGCGATCTCGAAGTTGATCCCGTCCACGGCGTGCACGAAGTCGGTCGCCTTGCGGAATGCGCTCTTGGCGACCGGGAAGAGCTTCTCGAGGTTCTCGACCTTGACGCGGGCCCCGCCCGTGTCGAGGATCTCGTGGGGCGTCTCAGCCATCAGCCCTCCTCCGCAGCGATCTCGGAGATCCCGACTGGGACCTGCTCGTAGTTCCAGCACGCCACCATGTGGCCGTCACCGATGTCGGTCTCCGGCGGTTCCTCGTTGCTGCATTGCTCAGTGGCGAACGGGCAGCGGGGATGGAACCGGCATCCGCTCGGCGGGACCATCAAGTTGGGCGGTTCGCCTTCGAGCGGCGCCAGCTTGCGGCGCGGCCCGGTGATCGACGGGGTCGACGACAGCAGCAGCCAGGCGTAAGGATGCCGGGGCCGGTGGAAGATCTGCTCGGTGGAGCCGTACTCGACGATCTTGCCGGCGTACATCACGCCGGTGTGCTCGGTGACCTGGGCGATCACCGCGATGTCGTGGGAGATGTAGATGATGCTCATCCCCAACTCGGTTTGGATCTTCTTGAGCTCCTTGAGGATCTGGTCCTGCACGATCACGTCGAGGGCGGTGGTCGGCTCGTCGGCGATGATCAGCTGCGGGTTGCAGGAGAGTGCCATGGCGATGGTGGCCCGCTGCCGCATGCCGCCCGAGAACTCGTGGGGGTAGCGATCCATCGCTTCCTCGGGGAGGCCGACCAGTTCGAACAACTCGGCGATCCGCTGCCGCACCTGGGCGGTGGTGAGCTTCTCCGGCCAATGCAGGTCCAGTGCCTCACGGATCTGGTCGCCGATCCGGTACACCGGGTTCCAGGCGTTCATGGCGCCCTGGAAGACCATCGAGATGTCGGCCCAGCGGTGCTTGCGCATCTCCTCTTCGCTGAGGTCGAGCAGGTTGAGCCCGCCGAGGAGGATCTCGCCCTCCACGATGTCGGCGTTCGACGCCTGCAGGCGCAGCAGCGTGAGGGCCACCGACGTCTTGCCGCAGCCCGACTCCCCCACCAGGCCCAGCGACGAACCACGCTGCAGGGTCAGTGAGACGTCCTTGACGGCAGAGACCCGCCCCTCCTTGGTCTGGTAGTCCATGGTGAGGTGCTTGATCTCGAGGAGCGTCTCGCCGGGCCGGACCTCTCCGCCTTCGGTCTGGGTGTCGTGTCTCATTGTCATTGGCTAGATCCTCGGGTCAGCGGACTCGGAGCCTCGGATTGATCACCTCGTCCATGCCGCGGCCCACCAGGAAGAAGGCCGCCGCCAGCATGGTCACCGCCAGGCCTGCGGGGAACAGCAGCCACCAGTAGTGGGTCCCCGACAGCAGGTAGCCCTGGCTGTGGGCGGTGAAGATCATGATCCCCCAACTCATCTGGACGTTCATCAGACCCAGGAACGACAGCGTTGCTTCCAGAGCGATCGCTTCGGTGACCGTGAACATCATGTAGAGGAACGACAGAGGGAGCACGTTGGGGACGATGTGCCGCAGGATGATGTGGCGATTGCTGCCCCCGGCGACCCGGGCCGCATCGACGAACGGCTTGACCGACACCCCCAGCGCCGACGACTTGAGCACGATGGCGGTTCCCCCGAAACCCGAGAGGACTCCGATCAGCATGCCGAGTAATGGCAGAGTCAGGTTGAAGAGGGCGCCGACCACGATCAGGACCGGGATCAGCGGCACCAGCAGGATCAGGTCGGCGAACCGCATCAGGACGTTGTCGATCCACCCTCCGTAGTACGCCGCCACCGACCCCACCGTGGTGGCGATCAGCACGCTCATGAAGGCGGCAATGGCGCCCATGGCGAAGGCGGCCCTGGTGCTGTACATCAATTGGGAGAGGATGTCGCGTCCCAAGGGATCGGTGCCCAGCCAGTGGCCCTTCGACGGTGGGGCGGGCTGCTGGGGGATGGTGACGATGTCACCTTCTTCGACGAAGGGATTCTGCATCAGCCGGGCGGTGGCCAGGTCCATCTCGGAGGCCGGATCCTGCACCTCGGCCACGACGGTGTACTCCGCCACGGGTGCGTCGTAACCCTGCACCGGGTCGTAGATAGCGGGGTCCCACACCCTGGACATCAGGATGGGGTGGAGGATGCCGAGGAGGGCGAACAGCACGATGATGCCGAGACCGATCAGGCCGATCTTGTTGGCGACGAACATCTTCCAGTTGCGCCCGAAGCTGCGACGGGCCAACCGCAGCCGGATCCGCCACAACGGCTCCTGGACCAGTGGCCCGCCGGTGGACTGCTCCGGCTCCAGGTCGATTCGCTCGGTCACGATCGGGTCCTCCTCTCGATCATCAGTAGCGAATGCGCGGATCGAGGTACGCGTACAGGATGTCGGCGACGAGGTGCCCGATCAGCGCCAGAGCGGCGATGACCGACAGCCCTCCCATCGCCAGCGGGATGTCTTCCAGGATCACCGCGTTGTACAGCAGCAACCCGACCCCCGGCCAGGAGAAGACGGTCTCGGTGATGATCCCGCCCCCGATCACGAACGCCAGCGCCAGCACCAGCGAGGTGACCACCGGCAGGAGGGCGTTGCGGGCGGCGTGGCGGTCCCGGATCACCTTCTCGGGAAGGCCCTTGGCCCGGGCCGTGAGGATGTAGTCCTCCCGGAGCGTCTCCAGCATGGCGCTGCGGGTCAGCAGCATGATGCCCGCAAAGGCCACCAAGGCCAGTGTCATCACCGGCAGCAGGGTGTGGTGGAGGATGTCGAGGGCGTACTTGCCCATGGCCGAGAAGAAGAAGTAGATGAAGGGGAAGACCACCCCGAGCAGGAAGGCGATGTTGCGCACCCGGATGGCCTGGCGAATCTCCAGGCGCTGCTTTGCGATCACGGTGGCTACGGCGGCGACCAGCATCGAGAGGACGGCCACCAGGATCATCCGCAGGAAGACCTGATTGGTGGTGAATGGTGATCCCAGCCAATCCGACACGTCGATGAACTTGTTGATCGGGAAGACCCGGATGCCGGTCACGTTGGAGAGCGTGAACCCGAAGGTCCAGATCATCAGCAGGGCAAACCACGGATAGAACACCGTGTAGAGGCCGACACCCCCCAGTGTCAGCAAGTACTCGCTCATCTTCCCCCTCCGCCAGGCCAGCACCTTCCCGGTCACGAAGCCCAGGTAGTAGGCCAGCAGGGTGGCCGAGAGGAAGAGCACGATCGTGCGGGGCAGCGCATCGAAGATCAGCTTGGTCACGGGCGTCGGGTACTGGGAGAGGCTGTTGCCCAGGTTGCCGGTGAAGAAGTTCTTCATGTAGGCCAGGTAGCGAGAGAACAGCGGCATGTCGAGGCCGAGGCGGGCGGCGAGTCGGGCCTTTTCCTCCGGTGGGATGTCCGGGTTCCCGATGTACTGCTGTGACAGGTCGCCCGGCTGCGCCTCGAGCAGGAAGAAGAGCACCGTCAGGAAGATCACGAACAGCAGGAGCATCTGGACACTTCGCTTCGAGATGAAGATGAACAACTTGAGCATGTGTCTCTCCGTTGCTGCGGCCGCGGCCAGGCGGCGATGCTAACAGACCGAAGGCGGCTGCCATCCCGCCGGGGCACGGTCGGCCGGCCCGCCACGGCCCCTCCTACCACCTACCTGCCGGGGACGCGAGAGGGGCGGGCCCTGAGGCCCGCCCCTCTCCGCGATGTGTCTCGCTTTGTGGCTGTGCTGCCTTAGGAGGCGGCTGCCACCAGGCCCGGGAATCCATTACCGAACTGGATACCGGACAGGGTATTCGTGAACGGGTACTGAATCGTGGCCGAGCGATAGGCCTCGATGATGCCCGTATCGAACAGCAAGATGTAGGGCTTCTGCGTGAACAGAATCTCTTCCATCTGCCACATGATGTCGTAGGCCTCTTCGAAGGTCTTGGCGGCGTTGAACTCCTCGACGAGGGCGTTGAACTCCGGGTCGTTGAACCCGGTGTTGTTGTTGCCGTCGTTGATGAGGGTGTCGTTCTTGCCGGCCCAGAAGGACTCGTGGTAGGTCGGGAGCGCCGGGTTGCCCAGGCTCCAACCGAGCATGAACATGTCGAAGTCGAGGTTGCCCTCGTCATCGGGCACGAACACTGCATTCACGAGGACGTTGAAGTCCGTCGGGTACGCCGTGGCGTTGAACCCGAGGTCCTTGGCGGCCTGCGCCACGAACAGTGAGAACGTCGCCCGCAGCGGGTCATACCCGGGTCCGGGCGCCAGGATGGTGATCTCCTGGACCGGAGCGCCGTCGAGCATGATGCCCTTGCCGGGGACGATCGCATTGTCGGCGAAGCCCGGCTCCTGGCCCTCGGGCCAGCTGAACCCGTCTGCCATCAGCGCCGAGACGGCGGCATGGAGGCGAGCCTCGGTGCCGGTTGCCGTGTAGGCCACGTCGTCTTCGGTGCCGAGCTCTTCGTCCTCGCCTGCTTCCATGAACGGCGTGCCGTCGTAGCGGGTGTCCAGCGCGAGATCGGTGATCTCGGCCTGCCACGCATCGGCCAACTCGGCGTTGTACCAGCTGGTGTTGCCTTCTGGCACGGTCGCGTAGAGCGGGAACGCCACACCCTGCAGCACGCTGCCGGTGATGTATTCCTTGTCGATCATGAACGCCAACGCATCCCGGAAGCCCTGGCGGGCCATCGGGTCGCGGCGCATGTTGAAGGCCAGGTACCGGAAGCCGTTCGTCGCGTTGACGATCGGCGTCAGGTTGGCATCGCCGGTGATCTGGTCGAGCAAGCCACGCTGGAGGCCCAGCGGGTTGTACAGGTAGTCCACCTCGCCGGCCTTGAGGGCCAGCACGGCGGCGCTCTGGTCGCCGTACAGCTCGAAGGTCTGGTCACCGATGAACGGGCCGGTCGTGAAGTCCACTCCACCGGAGGAGACTGCACGGCCGTTGTCGTAGTAGTCCAGGTTGCCCACGGACTCCGCAAAGGCACCGGCCTCGCGTGCGAAGAAGATCGTGGGGCCGCCGGACGCATCACCTGCGCCGGAAGCGGCATACAGAACCTCGGCCGGGTCCTCGGATGCCTTGGCATCCTCGGCGACCGCCTGCCAGGCAGCCTTCGACATGACCGGAGCCACGCCGACGCTGTAGGGCCAGATGGCCAGGCCGGGATCCTTGTTCCACGTGAACTTGACCGTGAAGTCGTCGACGGCCGTGACGCCGATCAGACCCAGCGCATCGCTGAACTCGCCGGTCGCTTCGTCGGTCTGCGCCCACTGGTAGCTGGCGACCCAGTTGCCGCCCAGGGCGAACTGGCAGACGGTGTCCGCCGTAAACACGACATCGTGCGCCGTGATCGGCGTGCCATCGCTCCACGTGACGTCGGTCCGCATCGGGACGGTGACGGAGAACCCGTCGCCGTCGGCTGCGGCAACGCCCGGATCATCCGAAGTGGCCAGGTCGTTGGTGAGATCCAGGCCCGGCAGGTTGGTGCCGAACAGGGCGGGCTTGGTCGGGCCGAGCAGGTAGGCGTTCCACACCGTGCTCTGCGGGTCCATGTAGGCCCAGTAGTTGTCGGTCGTCGTGTCCTGGAAAATGCCGGTGCGATACACCGTGCCGCCCGCCGCCGCATACGCCGGTGGCGCATAGGCCGTGGTGTCGTACGGCGTATCAGGCTGACACGCATTCACATACACGATTTCCGGGAGAGCCTCGGTGGTCGTCGTCTCCTCCACGGCCGTCGTCGTCGGGGCCTCGGTGGGTTCCGTGCCTTCCGTCGTCGTTGGGGCTTCGGTGGGTTCCGTGCCCTCCGTGGTGGTCGTCGCTGCCGTTGCCGCGGTCGTCCCGGTATCGTCGTCGCTGCACGCCGAGACCACCATCGCCAGCGCGGCGAAGATGACCATCAGGCGCAGCACCCGATTCCGTTTGTTCATGAACGAACTCCTCTATTGGTCGACGAAGCTGCTCGTTTCCCGCCCTGACGTCAGGGGGCCAAGACCCACGCAAGCGTAATGGTCGTGACCGCAAACATGATGGCGACGAAAACCGTCAGTCGATCGAGATTTCGTTCGACCACTGTGGACCCCGAGAGGCCACCACCAGGCCCCATCCCTCCTCCGAACGCGTCGGACAACCCACCACCGCGACCCGCATGCAAGAGGATCAGGGCAATGAGCGAGAGAGACAGGATGATGTGCACAGTGATGACGGTCGCGTCAACGATCCGTTCCAAAGCGAGCACCTTTCGCGTCTTACTCCCGTTCGCCGGAGCGAGCGGTTACCGAAGTATGGAGGCGAAGCGCCGCCATAGCAAGTCGTCCCTGCCAGAACCTGGGGATCGAGTCGGAGGGCGGTCCGGGCCCCTCAGGCCTTGGCCTGGTCGGCGACCGCCTTGGCGGCGGCGGCGGCCACCTCGGGGTCGCCGAGGTAGTAGTGATCAGTAGGAGCGAGGTCTCCGTCCAACTCGTAGACGAGGGGAATTCCGGTTGGGATGTTCAGCGAGGTGATCTCCTCGTTGGAGACGCCGTCGAGGTGCTTGACCAGTGCCCGCAGGCTGTTGCCGTGGGCGGCGATCAGCACCCGCCTCCCCGAGCGGATCGCCGGCACCACCGCGTCGTGCCAGAAGGGGAGCATCCGATCCACCACCAGGGCCAGGCTCTCGGTGCCGGGGAGCAGGTCCGGAGTCAGGTCGGCGTAGCGGGGGTCGTGGCCGGGATGGCGCGGATCGTCACGGGCCAGCGGCGGCGGGGAGATGTCGTAGGAGCGGCGCCAGACCTGCACCTGCTCGTCTCCGTGGCGGCCCGCCGTCTCGGCTTTGTTGAGGCCCTGCAGGGCTCCGTAGTGGCGCTCGTTGAGGCGCCAGTGCTTGACCACCGGGATCCACAGGCGGTCCATCGTGGCCAGGGTCAGGTGCAGGGTGAGGATCGCCCGCTTGAGCACGGAGGTGAATGCGATGTCGAAGCCGTAGCCGCCGGCCAGCAGTTCGGTGCCCGCCGCCACCGCTTCGGCCTCGCCCTGGGGGGTCAGCCCCACATCGGTCCATCCGGTGAATCGGTTCTCGAGGTTCCACTCGCTCTGGCCGTGGCGCAGCAGCACCAGTTGGGTCGTCATCGGAGCCTCCGCTCGTGTCGGGCCGACGCTAGCGCCCCGGCGGCCCGCCTCAACCCGTCGGCGGCCGCCAGGTCTCGATGTTCCACAACTCGCTCCCTGCCGGATTGGCCGCGATCCCGCTGACGCGGTCCGACCAGAACACCGCACCGGACTCCCCGCTGATCATCAACGGGATCAGCACCACCTGGGAAGCCAGCAGACCCTCCGCCTCGATCAGCAGTCGGTCGATCTCGGCCGGGTCGATGGTGGCGTGGAGCTCGTCGACGATCTCCGCGTAGCGCCGGGTCGCCCGGTTGGCCACCAGCGAGTCCACCGTCCCCCACCGGAAGAAGTTGTTCCCGACGAACGGCAGCCCCTCGGGATCGAACAACTCGATGAAGGCCACTGCTCCGCTGCGGCCCGGGTTGCCCTCGAACCTCCAGGTGGCCACGTCCCAGGTTCCGTTGTCGAGGGTCGTCCCGAAGAAGAGCGCTGAGTCCTCCAACTGGAGTTCGGCGCCGATGCCGGCCTGGTTCAGCATCACCACGATGTCCCCGGCCATCGCCACCGTGGCGGCGCTGTCCGACGAGGTCGTGATGACCAGACGCGGCCCTCCCCCCGCAAAGAGATCCCGGCCGATGTTGGTCCCCAGCGTGTAGAGAAGTCCGGCGGTCTCCCCGGTGTCGAAGTCGTGCACCGTCCACGGGTCTTTCGCCAGATCGGGCAGGTACGTCCGCAGTGCCGAGTACAGCGGCGAGGTGCCCCGCCCCTCCGCCAGCGCGCTGCGGTCGATGGCGTGCGCCACCGCCTCCCGGTAGCGGAGGTAGCCGTTGAGCGATTCGGCGTTGCGATTCCCCGGGCCGAACTGGAAGTTGATCTGCTCCCATGCCATCCCGGCCGCCGAGACGATCACGGCGCCTTCCCGCTCCAGGTCGAGGTAATCGGCGGACACCTCGGGAGGGAACTCCATGAGCGCCATCTCCAGATCCTGCACCTGGAATGCCCGCAGCAGACGGGGGTCCGGCTCCCCCGATGGCTCGAAGAACCGGAACACGAGCCGGTCGAACACAGGAAGCCGGTCGCCGGAGGCCGTATCGACCTTCCAGTAGTTGTCGTTGCGCTGCAGGGCCAGGTACTGGCCGGGTTGGTAGGCCTGGAGTTCGAACGGACCCCCCGACACCCACGGGGTCTGGTTCCAGTCGACGGCGAAGTCGGATCCCTCCACGGCGTGGGCGGGGATGATGAGATCGAAGAGCAGTTCCACCGACGGGTCGATGTCCATCCGGAAGGTCAGTTGGCGACCCGCGGCCCGCACCGAGCCGGGCACGATCTTGGCGTAGCGGGCCCTCAGGTCACTCCGGATGGGAAGGGACGGATCCGTCACCGTGGCCACCGTGAAGGCCAGGTCGGCCGCGGTGATGTCGATACCGTCGGCCCATTGCGCGGCGGGATCGACCCGCACCGTCACATCCATGGTGCCGTTGCCGTTCACCACCAGGCCGCCGTTGGCCAGGGTCGGGATCGACTCGAGCACGTCGGGCACCGGCTGCCGAGTGGCCGGGTCGATGTCGTAGCCGGTGGCGAAGAAGGCCGGTGCCAGCAGGTCGAGGACGGCGGTGTCCGGCCCGTCGAGAAACGGGTTGAGGGTGCGGGGCGCGGCGTGGTCGCCGACGCCCACCACCAGTTCGGTGGCGCCCTCGGCCGGTGCGCCCACGCTGGTGGTGGTGGGGCTGATCGCTTCGGTGGTCGTGCTCGACGGCACGATGCCGGGGGCGGGCGCGCACGACCACACGGCCATGGCGAGCACGACCGGAAGCCACACCACGGGTGGAGGCGCTCTCATCGACCCAAACATCGGCGCCGTCCCGGGGCTACCGGAGCGATTCCCCGGCTGCCGTCGGCTACACCCAGTACCGGACCAGCGCCGCCATCTGGTCGGGGTCCAGCGAGGCGCCCCCCACCAGTCCCCCGTCGATGTCGCGCTTGGCCATCAGGCCGGCGACGTTGCCGGGGTTGACCGAACCCCCGTAGAGGACCCGGGTGCGATCGGCGGCGTCCCCCCACTGTGACCTCACCTGCTCGCGGAGGTATCCGCAGGCGGCGGCGGCGGTATCGGCGTCGGCGGTGCGTCCGGTGCCGATGGCCCAGATCGGCTCGTAGGCGACCACCAGACCCCCGACGGTGGCCTCGTCGAGGCCGCCGAGCGCAGCCTGCAACTGGCCCCCGATCACCTGCTCGGTGACCTCCTGCTCACGCTGCTCGAGCGTCTCGCCGACGCAGACGATCGGGGTCATCCCCTCGCCGAGCACGGCGCGCAACTTGGCGGCCACGACGGCATCGTCCTCGCCGAACAACTGGCGCCGCTCGCTGTGGCCAACGATGACGTAGCTCACCCCGAGCTTGGCGAGCATCCCCGGAGACACCTCTCCGGTGTAGGCGCCGCCGCTCTCCCAATGGACGTTCTGGGCTCCCAGTTTGATGCGGAGGTAGTCGGCCTCGATGACCGTCTGCACCGACCGGAGCGAGGTGAACGGAGGGCACACCAGCACGTCGACCCGGTCGTAGTCGGAGGGGTCGAGCCGGTACCCGAGTTTCTGCACCATCTGGATCGCCTCCAGATGCGTGGCGTTCATCTTCCAGTTGCCTGCGATCAGATCCTTACGAGCCATCGGCCCACCTCTCCAGTGCTTCCAGTCCGGGGAGCGTCCCGCCCTCCAGCATTTCCAGTCCCGCTCCCCCGCCGGTCGACAGATGCGACACCGCCGACTCGAGCCCGAAGGCCCGCAGCGCCGCCACGCTGTCTCCACCACCTGCGGCGGTGAACCCCGGGCAGGCGCCCACCGCCTGGGCCACCCTTCGGGTCCCTTCTGCAAACGGCTCCCACTCGAACACTCCCATCGGGCCGTTCCAGAACACGGTGTCCGATCCGCCGATCACGGCCGCAAACCGCTCGGCGGTAGCCGGGCCGATGTCGAGGCCCATGGTCCCGTCGGGGATCGATGTCGCCGCCACCACCCGATGCGGGGTGTCTGCCGCAAACGAATCGCCGATGACGATGTCGCTCGGCAGCACCAGTCGCCCGCCGTCGGGACCCTCCATCACGTCCCGGATCTCATCGAGCATGCCCTCCTCCACGAGGGAGTCGCCCACTGGGTAGCCATCGGCCATCAGCAGCGTGAAGCACATGGCTCCACCGATCAGCATGGCGTCCACCTTGGGGAGCAGCGCCCGGATCACTCCGAGTTTGTCGGAGACCTTGGCGCCTCCCAGGATCACCACGTACGGATGATCGGGTTCGTCGAGCAGCCTGCGGAACGCCAGCGCCTCCGCCGCCAGCAGCCGCCCGGCCGCCGATGGGAGCCGTTCGGCGACCCCGACCGTGGAGGCGTGAGCGCGGTGGGCGGTGCCGAAGGCATCCAGCACGAAGAGGTCCGCCAGGCCGGCCAGCCGATCGGCCAGCGCCGGGTCGTTGGCCTTCTCGCCGGCCTCGAAGCGGGTGTTCTCGATCACCACCACCTCACCGGGCGCAGCTGCCGCCACGGCGGCGCTCGAAAGCGGCCCGGCCACATCCTCGGCGAAGGAGACGGGAAAGCCCCCCAGCTCACCCAGCAGGGCGGCCACCGGGGCCAGCGAGAGGCCGGCGGTGGGGCCCGAAGGCCGGCCCAGGTGGCTGCAGACGACCACCCGCGCCCCGCCGTCGATCAGCTCCCTGATGGTGGGGAGGCTGGCCCTGATCCGGAAGTCGTCGCCCACCCGGCCGTCGGTAAGGGGGACATTGAGATCGGCCCGCACCAGCACGGTCTTGCCGGCGACGTCGAGGTCGTCGAGGGTCAGGAAACGGCTCACAGGTCCTCCGCGGAATCGGCCTCCGTCACGCTAGCCGCCGCAGCACCGCTCCCAGCCGGGCCGGATCGTGCTGCGGCCACGCCGCCCCCGGATCGGCCAGTTCGGCGCTCTCGACCCGGCACCCGAGCGCCGTCTCGTCGACCTCCACCCGCTGCAACCCGGCCGGCACCTCCAGGGGGCCGTGGTGCCCGACCACGACGTCGGGGCGTCGCAGCCCGGTCCGCTCGACGAGCGCCGCCACATGCGCGGCGGCGTCCATGCCGAGGGTCTCACCGTCCTGGGTGATCAGGTTGCACACGTACACCAGGCCCGCCGCCGAAGCGTTGACCGCCTCGACCACTCCCGGGACGACCAGCACCGCCGCCAGCGAGGTGTAGAGGCTGCCGGGACCGATGACGATTTGCTCGGCGGAACCGATGGCGGCCAACGCCGCCCGGGTGGCCGTCACCGCCGGGGTCACCCGCAGATCCTCGATGCTTCCCCGCGACCGCGAGATGGCCGCCTGACCCGACACCGCCTTCCCGTCGATGACTGCTTCGAGGACGAGCGGCTCCGACGCCACCGGCACCACCGCCCCCCGGGCGCCCATCAGCCTCCCCATGGTGTTGAGCGCCTCTTCCAGGCCCCCCGACATCTCGGCGAAGGCAGCGAGCACCAGGTTGCCGAGGGAGTGCCCGGCTACGTCGCCGTGTTCGAAGCGGTGCTCCATCACCCGGCGCCACAGGGACCCTCCCGGGCTCAGGGCCAGCAGGGCGCGGCGGGTGTCGCCCGGCGGCGGGATCCCCAGCCCCGGCACCAGTCTGCCCGAAGATCCACCGTCGTCGGCGACGCTGACGACGGCGGTGATGGTCTCGCCATACTCCTGGATCGCCATCAACGCCTGCGCCAGTCCGTGCCCACCGCCGAGGGCAACCACCCGGAGGCCGCCGATGTCCAACTCCAACTCCTCCAGGAGGGGGTCGACGATGGTCTCGAACTCGCTCAACGCTCGATGTCCCGATGGGTCACCGACACCGGCACGGCCCGCTCCCGCAGCCATGCCCCGAGTTGCTCGGCGATGGCCACCGATCGATGGTGGCCCCCGGTACACCCGACCGCCACGGTGAAGTAGGCCTTGCCCTCCGCTTCGTACCTGGGCAGCAGGAAGTCCAGCATGTCGCAGACCCGGTCCACGAAGGCGGGGGTGTCCGGTTGGCCGGCCACGTAGTCGGCGACCGGTCCGTCGAGCCCGGTCAGGTCGCGCAGCGCCGGGACCCAGTGCGGGTTGGGGAGAAAGCGGGCGTCGAGCACCATGTCGGCTTCCTGGGGCACTCCGTGCTTGAACCCGAACGACAGCACCGACACCCGCATCGGCCGCACCATCTGGCGGTCCCCGAACGCCCCCTGCACGGTGGAACGGAGGTCGTGGACGCTTCTGCCGCCGGTGTCGAGCACGAGGTCGGCCCGATCCCTCAATCCGTCGAGCGCCGCCCGTTCCGCAGCGATCGACGAGGAGAGGGTCGGCATGTCCACCGGATGGGGCCGCCGGCTCTCCTGGAACCGCTTCACGAGGATGTCGTCGGCAGCGTCGAGGAACAGGACCCTGACCGGCACGCCCGTCGCCGCCAACTCGTCGAGTGCCCCCTCGAGCGACTCGAAGTTCAGCCCGCCGCGGGTGTCCACGACGAACGCCAACAGGTCGTGCCGATTGTCATCCCACTCGACGGCCTCTCCGATCAGACCCGCCGGAAGGTTGTCGATGACGAAGAAGCCGAGATCCTCGAGGGCGTTCGATGCCGTCGATCGCCCTGCCCCGCTCATCCCGGTGATCACGACCAGTTCAGGCACGCCCGTCCTCCAGGAGATGTTCCTTCACCACTCTTCGTCCTCCCCAGGATGGTAGGGCCGCTTCCTGCTCGCCCCCACGATGGCAGGCGCCGTCCCGGGAAGGGAGCCTCTCTGAGATCGACGGAGGTGCCGCCGGCCCCCGGGTCGGCGGCCGGCCCATCATCGGCTGCGGCCCGCAGCGGGCGCCGCACCGTGGAGGGCCGCTTGTAGAGCCGCGGCCACCCCGGCCGGAACCACCGAGGCCAACTCCGCTTGGGAGGCCTCCCGCATCTTCGCCAGCGACCCGAACCGCCGCAACAGCGCCTTCTTGCGGGCCGGGCCGACCCCGGGCACGTCGTCGAGGATCGAGTCGACCATCCGCTTGCCGCGCAGGCTGCGGTGGTACTGATTGGCGAAGCGGTGGGCCTCGTCCCGCACCCTCTGCAGCAGGTGGAGCGCCTCTTCGCCGCGGGGGATTCGCACCGGATCGGGCCGGCCGGGCAGGTAGACCTCCTCCATCCGCTTCGCCAGGCCGGCGATCGGGATGTCCAACCCCAACTCGTCGACGACCTTGACGGCCCGCGACACCTGGCCGACCCCGCCGTCGACGAGCAGCAGCGACGGGGGGTAGGAGAACCTGCCCCGCTCCTCGACCGGCAGATCCCGCTCGACCAGGTAGGCCGTCAGTCTCCGCCGCAGCACCTCTTCCATGGAGGCGAAGTCGTCCTGCCCCTCGACGTCCCTTATCTTGAAACGGCGATAGTGGTTGCGCCGCGGCAGGCCGTCCTCGAGGACCACCATCGATGCGACGGTGGACCGCCCCCCGATGGTGGCGATGTCGTAGGCCTCGATCCGCAGCGGTGGTTCCGGAAGGTCGAGGCTGTCCTGCAAGCTCCGCAACGCCCGGGCCCTGGCGTTGTGGTCGGATTGTCGCCGCAACCGATGCCGGGCGAAGGTCTCCCCGGCATTGGCGCGGGCCGTCTCCATCAGGCGCCGCTTCGCTCCCCGCTGCGGCACCCGCAGTGAGACCGCCGTCCCCCGCCGCGCCTCCAGCCACTCCGTCCAGAGCCGCGGTTCCTCGGGGAGCGTCTCCACCAGTACCTCCGGCGGGGGCCGCTCCGACCCGTAGCGCTGCAGGAGCATCCGGCCCACCAGTTCGCCGCTGCTGACGTCTTCCACCTTGTCGACCACCGTGGCGATCCGCCCGGTCACCCGGCCCTTCTGGATGGTGAGCATCACCGTGGCGGCCTCCAGGTCGTCCTCCTCGATGGCGATGAGGTCGAAGTCGTCGGCTCGTTCGGACGCCACCTCCTGGCGCGCCAGTGCCTTCTCCACCGAGAGGAGTTGATCCCGGAACCGGGCGGCCTGCTCGAACTCCAGGGCGTCGGACGCCTCCTGCATCCGGGTGCGCAATTGGCGGGCCACCGGGTCGCCGTCGCCGGTGAGGAACGCCGCCAGGCCGTCGAGGTGGGCCTGGTAATCGGCGGGGTCGACCTCCCCCACGCAGGGGCCAGAGCATCGCTCGATGTGGAACAGCAGGCAGGGGCGGCCCTGCGCCTGGTGCCGTTTCATCTTGGAGTTGGTGCAGGTGCGGATCGGGAAGGTTCGCAGCAGCAGATCGAGCGTCTGCCGGATGGCGTAGGCATGGGCATAGGGGCCGAAGTACTGGGTGCCCTTGCGCCGCTTGCCGCGCATCACCGTCGCCCGCGGCCACTCCTCTCCCCTGGTGATGGCGAGGAATGGGAAGCTCTTGTCGTCCCGCAGGCGGATGTTGAAGCGGGGTTGGTGCTTCTGGATGAGGGTGTATTCGAGATGGATGGCCTCGACCTCGTTGTCGGTGACGATCCACTCCACCGCATCGGCCGTCTCGACCATGTTGAGGGTGCGGGCGGCGAGGTCGACCCCGAAGTAGTTGGCCACCCGCTTGCGCAGCGACTTGGCCTTGCCGACGTACAGCACCGCGCCGTGCCGATCGCGGAACAGGTAGACGCCCGGCCGATCGGGAATCTCAGAAGGAGCGGGGCGCTGCACCATGGGCGCCGAGTGTATCGGGGGACCCCGGCGGCTCAGGCACGGCGCTGCCACCGCAAGCCGAGCAATCGGGGGATGCCCCGCTGCAGAGCCAGCAATGGGTCGCGCCCCGCCTGGGCGTCACCGACTCCTGCTTCGACCACTTGCTGCAGCGACCACCCGGCCCCCGCCGCCGCATTCAGCAGAGCCCCCATCGACCGGTGGTGGAAGGTCACCTCGCCCTCGGCGGCCGGTTCGGAGGTCGCACCCGATCCGAGGTAGTCGCCCCACCTCCAGAGGATCTCCCCGTCGTCGGCGTCGAATACCGGCGCCGAACCGGGCGCCGTCATCATCGGGTGGTTGAGCACGGCCGCCAACCCCCCGCCGGGCCGCACCACCCGCCGGCAGGCCTCGAACAAGGGGCGTACCTCGCCGAGGTGCTCGAGGACCAGCACGGCATATGCCCCATCCAGTGAGTCGTCCCGCAGCCAATCGAGATCGGGCAGCCGGGCCACGACGGCCGGCCCATCGACACCGGCCCGCCGCGCCAGGGTGAGGGAGACGTCGCACCCCACCACGGAGGCGCCTTTCGCCGACAGGGCCCGCATCGTCTGCCCCTCGCCGCACCCCATGTCCAGCCACCGCTCCCCCGCCACCGGGTCGACGACGGCGCAGGCCATCGGGATCACCTGCTCGAGGTAGGCGGGATCGCCGGCCACCTCCCCGAGCCACCAGGCGGCCAGGTCGTCGCCCCAGGTCACCTTGCCATCATCTCCCGCAGGAACTTGCCGGTATAGGACTCGGGCACCGCCGCCACCGACTCCGGGGTGCCGGTCGCCACGATGCGCCCCCCTTCGTCGCCGCCCTCGGGTCCCAGGTCGATGACCCAATCCGCCGACTTGATCACGTCCAGGTTGTGCTCGATGACCACGATGGTGTTGCCGGCATCCACCAGCCGCTGCAGCACCCCGAGCAGCTTGTGGACGTCCTCGAAGTGCAGGCCGGTGGTCGGCTCGTCGAGGATGTAGAAGGTTCGCCCGGTGGCCCGCTTCCCCAACTCCCCGGCGAGCTTGACCCGCTGCGCCTCGCCGCCCGAGAGTGTGGGGGCGGGCTGGCCGAGCTTGATGTATCCCAGGCCGACATCGCCCAGGGTCTGCAGCACCCTTACGATCGGTGGTTGGTTCTCGAAGAACGTGATCGCCTCCGCCACCGACATCCCCAGGACATCGGCGATCGAATGGCCCTTCCACAGGATCTCGAGCGTCTCCCGGTTGTAGCGGCGCCCCTTGCACTGCTCGCAGGGGATGTAGATGTCGGGGAGGAAGTGCATCTCGATCTTGATCTGCCCGTCGCCCTTGCAGGCCTCACAGCGCCCCCCGGCCACGTTGAACGAGAAGCGGCCCGGCTTGTAGCCGCGCATCCTCGCATCGGGTGTCGAGGCGAACAGGGTGCGAATCCGGTCGAAGAGCTTGGTGTAGGTGGCCGCATTCGAACGGGGGGTCCGCCCGATCGGCGATTGGTCGATGTTGATGGCCTTGTCGATGAGGTCGAGGCCCTCGATCTCCTTGTGGAGCCCGGGGAGCGCCCGGCTCCCGTAGACATGGGCCGCCAGCGCCTTGGAGAGGATCTCCTCCACCAGGGTCGACTTGCCGCTGCCGGACACACCGGTGACCGCGATGAAGAGGCCCATCGGGAACTCGACATCCAGGTCCTTGAGGTTGTTCTCGGCGGCCCCCCGCACCACCACCGCACGCCCGTCGGCCCGGCGCCGCCGCCTCGGAACCGGGATGCTCCGGATGCCGCTCAGGTACTGGCCGGTGATCGAGGACTCTTCGGCCATGATGGCATCCAGGCCTCCCTCGGCCACGATGCGGCCCCCGTGCTCCCCGGCGCCCGGCCCGATGTCGACGATGTGGTCGGCGATCCGGATGGTCTCCTCGTCGTGTTCGACCACCACCACGGTGTTGCCGAGGTCGCGCAGCCGGATCAACGTCTCGATGAGCCGCTGGTTGTCGCGCTGGTGGAGGCCGATGGAGGGCTCGTCGAGGATGTAGAGCACCCCCACCAGGCCGGACCCGATCTGGGTGGCGAGCCGGATCCGCTGCGCTTCGCCTCCCGCCAGGGTGGCGGCGCTGCGGCTGAGGGTCAGGTAGTCGAGCCCGACATCCAGCAGGAAGCGGAGCCGGGCTTGGATCTCCTTGAGGACGGCGGCGGCGATCCTCGCCTGCCGATCGTCGAGTTCCACCCGGTCGAGGAACTCACTCGCCTTGCGGAGCGATTGCGACGACACCTGGTGGATGTTGAGGCCCCCGATCTCCACGGCCAGCGCCACCGGGTTGAGGCGGGCGCCCTCGCAGGTCTCGCAGGGCACCTGGCGCATGTACTGCTGGTAGAACTCGCGGGCCCCGTCTCCGTCGGCGTTCTCGTGGCGCCGCACCAGCCAGGGGACCAGGCCCTCGTAGGTGGTCTGGTAGCGGCGTTCCTTGCCGAAGCGATTGGTGTAGGTGACGGTGATCGGCTCGGTGCCGGTGCCCTCCAGCACCAGGTCCTGGTGCTGCTTGGGCATCCTGGAGAACGGCCGATCGAGGTCCAACCCGTGCTTGGCGGCTACTCCTTCGAGCATCCGGCTGTAGTAGGTCGCCCGGTGCCGGCCTCCCCAGGGGATGATCGCCCCTTCGCTGATCGCCTTGTCCGGATTCGGGATCGCCAGCCGCCAGTCGACCTGGAACCGGGTGCCGATGCCGTTGCAGGCGGCGCAGGCCCCGTAGGGGTTGTTGAACGAGAAGTTGCGAGGTTGCAGTTCCTCGAAGGAGATGCCGCAGTGGTCGCAGGCGAAGTGCTGGCTGAAGGTGAGGGGGGCCTCGCCCTCGACATCGATCACGGCCACCCCGTCGGCGAGTCGGAGCGCCGTCTCGAGCGAATCGGTGAGCCGCCGTTCGATCCCGTCCTTGCGGACCAGGCGGTCGACGATCACATCGATGCTGTGCTGGTAGTAGCGGTCGAGGCGGATCTCCTCGGCCAGGTCGCGGACCTCGCCGTCGATCCGAGCCCGGGAGAAGCCCTCCCGGCTCAACTCCTTGAGCAGGGACTCGTACTCTCCCTTGCGCCCCCTGACCACCGGGGCCAGCACCTGGAATCGGGCACCATCTGGCAACTCCAGGATCCGGTCGACGATCTGCTGCGGGGTCTGACGGGCCACCACCCTGCCGCACTGGGGGCAGTGCGGGATACCGGCCCTGGCGTACAGCAGGCGCAGGTAGTCGTGGATCTCGGTGACGGTGCCCACGGTGGATCTCGGGTTGCGGCTCGCCGTCTTCTGATCGATCGAGATCGCCGGAGAGAGCCCCTCGATGAAGTCGACATCTGGCTTCTCCATCTGCCCGAGGAACTGCCTGGCGTAGGCGGAGAGGCTCTCGACGTAGCGCCGCTGGCCTTCGGCGTAGATCGTGTCGAACGCCAGGCTCGACTTCCCCGATCCCGAGAGCCCGGTGAACACGATGAGCCGGTCGCGCGGCAACTCCAGAGACACATTCTTGAGGTTGTGTTCCCTGGCACCCCGGATGACGATGCTGTCGCTGGCCACGCCCGTCCTCGGCTCGAGCGGCCGCATCATACCGGGGGCCTGTGACGGAATCACCAGGGTGTGGTTCGGTCCCCGTCGGCTCGACGGCGGCCATCTCGGGAGCGGCGCGCCCCCAGCCCGGGACCCGGCCTACACTCCCGCTCATGTTCAGACAGATCGGAACCGGCGAGATCATCCTGATCGTGGTCGTGCTCGTGTTCTTGTTCGGGGCCAAGAAGCTCCCCGAGTTGGCCCGCTCGCTCGGCAGGTCGGTCAAGGAACTCCGCGGCGGGCTCAAAGAAGGCCTCGAGGAAGGCCCCGGGGGCGGCCTCGACAACGAACTGGACGAGGACACCTAGGCCGCCGACTCGCTAGCGGGCCGCCTCTGACATCTCCCGCAACTCCCGGCGCAACTCGTTGACCTCGTCGCGCAGCCGGGCGGCGTATTCGAACCGCAACTCCCGGGCTGCCTGGCGCATCTCCTCTTCGAGGCTCTGCACCAGCCGCTGCAGGTCGTCGAACGGCATGTCGATCTTCTGGCGCTCGGACACCTCCCGGCGACGCCGCTCGACCCCGGGCGCCTCGGCGGTGTGCAGCAGTTCGAGGATGTCGGAGATCTTCTTGCGGATGGTCTGGGGGTCGATGCCGTGCTTCTCGTTGTGGATCACCTGGAGCGCCCGGCGCCGATTGGTCTCGTTGAGCGCCGCCTGCATCGACCTCGTGACGTTGTCGGCGTACATGACCACCTGGCCGTCGACGTTGCGCGACGCCCTGCCGATCGTCTGGATGAGGCTCGTCTCCGATCGGAGAAAGCCCTCCTTGTCGGCGTCGAGGATGGCCACCAGGCCGACCTCGGGGAGGTCGAGGCCCTCCCGGAGCAGGTTGATCCCCACCAGCACGTCGAACTCCCCCAGCCTGAGGTCCCGCAGGATCTGGACCCGCTCCAGCGTGTCGATCTCGGAGTGGAGGTAGCGGCACCGCACTCCCATCTCCAGCAGGTAGTCGGAGAGGTCCTCGGCCATCTTCTTGGTGAGGGTGGTGACCAGCACCCGCTGGTCGGCCTCGGCGCGGGCCCGGATCTCCCCGAGGAGGTCGTCGATCTGCCCGCGGGTCGGCTTGACGATGACCTCGGGATCGACCAGGCCGGTGGGGCGGATGATCTGCTCGACCACGGTCGTCGAGTGCTCGATCTCCCACTTGGATGGGGTGGCCGACAGGAACACTGCCTGGCCGACCCGCTCGTTCCACTCCTCGAAGCGCAGCGGCCGGTTGTCAGCGGCCGAAGGGAGTCGGAACCCGTGGTCGATCAGTACGTCCTTGCGGCTCCGGTCGCCGAGGTACTGGCCGTGGATCTGGGGGATGGTCACGTGGCTCTCGTCGACCACGGTGAGGTAATCGTCGGGGAAGTAGTCGAGCAGGGTGTAGGGGGGCTCCCCCGGCTCCCGCCCATCGAGGTGCCGGCTGTAGTTCTCGATGCCGTTGCAGTACCCGACCTCCCGCATCATCTCGAGGTCGTAGCTGGTGCGCATTCGGAGCCGCTGCGCCTCGAGCAACCGGTTCGCCTCCTCCAGATCGGCGAGCCGGTCGGCCAACTCCTCCTCGATGCCGGCCTGGGCCTGCAGCATCCGTTCGGCGGTCGCCACGTAGTGGGTCGCCGGGTACACGAACAACTCGGGGAGGTCGCGGATGACCTCGCCGGTCACCGGGTTCATCTCGACGATCCGCTCGACCTCGTCGCCGAAGTACTCCACCCGCATCACGGTCTCGCCGTAGGCGGGGAACACCTCCAGAGTGTCGCCCCTCACCCGGAACTTGCCCCGAATGACGTTGATCTCGTTGCGTTCGTACTTGATGTCGACGAGGCGGCGAATGGCATGGTCGAGGGGGAACTCGACGCCGGCGACCAGTCGGAGCAGCTGGCCCTCGTACTGCTCGGGGGAACCCAGCCCGTAGATCGCCGACACCGAGGCGACGATGATGACATCCCGCCTGGTGAGAAGGGCGGCGGTCGCCGAGTGCCGGAGCCGGTCGATTTCGTCGTTGACGGTGGCGTCCTTCTCGATGTAGGTGTCGCTCTGGGGGATGTAGGCCTCGGGCTGGTAGTAGTCGTAGTACGAGACGAAGTACTCGACACGGTTCTCGGGGAAGAACTGGCGGAACTCGTTGGCCAGTTGCGCCCCCAGCGCCTTGTTGGGCGCCAATACCAGGGTGGGGCGCTGCACCCGCTCGATCAGCCAGGCGATCGTCGCCGACTTGCCGGACCCGGTGATGCCGAGCAGGGTCTGGAAGCGATCCCCCTTCTCGATCCCAGCCGCCAGCGCCTCGATGGCCGCCGGCTGGTCACCGGCGGGTGAGTAGTCCGAATGGACCTTGAACGGCTGCATCCCGAACACGATACCCGGGGGGTGTGACGGAGATCAGCCCGGCGGGCGTCCCACCAGCGCCGTCCATACCCGCCGGCATTCGGCGGCCAACTCGTCGGGGCCGCCGCTGTTGTCGATGACGTGGTCGGCCAGCGCCAGCCACTCGCCGCGCCGCGGTTGGACCGCCATTCGGCCGGCGATCTCCTCCGGTTCCATGCCGCGCAGCCTCAGTCGGAAGATCCGCAGGTCCTCGGGGGCATCGACCACGATCCGGGGCCAGCCCTCGCCGAGGACGTCGATCGGCAACGGCACCTCCACCAGGATCAGGGGTGCCTCGCCGGCCGCTTCCACCTCGGATGCCACCACCCTGGCGATGGCCGGGTGGGTGATGGCTTCGAGTTCGAGCAGGCCGCCCGGCTCGGAGAAGACCAATCGCCCGAGTGCCCCCCGATCGATCACCCCGCCGACTACCGCCTCCGGCCAACGGGCGGCGACCGCCGCCTCGGCCTCCCCTCCGGGTGCGAGCACCAGGTGGCCCGCCGCGTCCGCCGACACCACCGCAGCACCGAGTGACACGAAGACCGCGCTTGCAGTGGACTTTCCGGAACCGATGCCCCCACTGAGGAGGGCGTGTGCCGTCATACCGGGACGTTACCGGCCCGGATCAGCGGGGAAGGAACAACTCGGCCAGGGTGTAGAACGCCTTGGCCACCCGGGAGCGGGGGCTGAAGGTCACCGCCGGCACTCCCTCGTTGACCGACTGGGGAATCAACCGGTCGGATGGGATCGAGGCCGCCACCTTCTCCCCGAGCGCCCGTTCCAGTTCGGCGAGGTCGAGACGCGCCTTGCTGTTGGCCCGGTTGACCGTGAGGTGGACCTTCCCGGTGTCGAAGCCGATCGCCCGCAGCGTGTCGAGGGCGATCTTGGCGTTCTTGACGCTGGGCAAGTCCATGTCGACGACCAGCAAGACGTCGTCGGAGTGCTCGAGAAGCGTGATGAGGCCGTCGTCGAAGATCGGGGCGGTGTCCACCACCACGAAGGAGTACATCCCCCGCAGCATCTCGACCACCCGCACGACGTCCTTGGGCCCGATCTTGTCGGCACCCGCCGGCACCAGCGGCGCCGGCATCACCCGGAGCCCCGAGTCGTGGCGCAGCAGGATGGCATCGAGGCGGGGCTCCGTCAGTTCGTCGATGATGGCGGCGGCGTCGACGATGGTTCGGGACGGATCGATCTGAAGCATCAGGGCCACGTCGCCGAACTGGAGATCGGCGTCGACGATGACCACCTTGTCCT
The DNA here is from genome assembly GCA_018821365.1 of Actinomycetota bacterium. Classification (GTDB taxonomy): domain Bacteria; phylum Actinomycetota; class Acidimicrobiia; order Spongiisociales; family UBA11373; genus JAHJML01. The sequence continues at coordinate 60,165 of JAHJML010000174.1, forward strand.
CTCCGAGTCGCTCGGTGAGCGCGGCCGCCAGGTTGGTGGCGGTGATCGTCTTGCCGGACCCGCCCTTGCCGGCCATCACCGTGATCACCCGGCCCCCGCCGGGCCTTCGATGGGCCAGGGGAACCTCGACGGCAGCCACCTGCGGGATCGACATCGGGGCTGCCATGCCGGGCATCGGCGGCGGGGTGGCCGGCATCGGCGGCGCCTCAACCAGAAGCTCCGGCGGCGGGGGCGGGCTCGGGAGCATGGGAGGGGCAAACGGCACATCCTGGACCGGCACCGAGGGCTCGGCTACGGCCGCCGGCGGCGCTATGAGTTCCGGTGGAGCCGCAATCGGCATGTCGAGGGGGGCCGGAGCGGGCGGCGCCGGGATCGGAGCCGCCTGGGGCGCCGCCGGGGCCGCCGCGGCGATCTCATCGGCGAAGATCGCTTCGGTGCCGGAACCCGACGAGAAGCTCTCGAAGGTGGCTTGCGGCGCCGTGAAGGCGCCGAAGGCGGGCGGGGCCGGGGTCGTTATGGCCGGTGTGGCTGGGAACTGGTCGGGGAGGCTCCGGGTCGGAGGCGGCTCGGGGGCGGTGGCGGCGCCCGGCTCCTCGATCGGGTCCATGGAGACGTGTGGATGGCCGGCGGGCGGCGCCGCGCTCGCCAAGACCACCGGGACCGAACGCGCCTCGTCGAGGGCATCGGTGCGGCTCAGCACCTCCCCGAGCTTGCGGGTCGACAGCGGTGCATCGATGACGTCGGCGAATCCGGAGCGCAACGCCATGCGGAGCACCCGGTTGGTCGGCACGTCGGCAACCAGAACGGTCAGGAGGGTGCGATCGGCCTCGCGCAGCACGGCGGCCGCGGCGACCCCCGGCTCGGTTCCGAAACTCGGGCCCACCAGGGCCAGATCGAAGCGGCCACCCTCGGCGATGGCTGCCGCCTCCTCCATCGAGCGCGCCCCCACGATGCGATCGTCCGGCAGCATGGCCGTCAGGGCGTCGGCGAACCCCAGGTCGGGGTCGACGACGAGAACCAGGCGGCCCTGGGGGGACCCGGCGGTCATGCTCTCCTGCCTTCTTCGGACGTTGCTCGACGGCGCGGTGCGCCGTCACGGAGAGCGTCGGTCCGGAAAGCAGGCTGCTTGAGGGTTTCGGGGCGGTCGGCCGTGCCGGCGAGCGGCTACTTGCGGCCGATCCCCTTCTCCTTCAGTTCCGCCAGGATCGCTTCGAGGTCGGCGGTGATCGGCGGCTCGTCGAGGCGCTCGGGCTTGGCGTCCTCGCGCTCGAACTCCTTGCGCTGGCGCCGCGGCGGGCCGCTCCGCTCCTCGCCGGCCCACTGCTGGCGATCCTCCCACTCGGGGGATGCCTGCTTGATGGACAGGCTGATGCGGCGGCGGTTCACGTCGATCTCGGTGATCTTCACCTTGACCTGCTGTCCCAGCGAGAGCTCCAACTCGGGGCTCTCGACGTGGTGCATGGCGATCTCCGAGACGTGCACCAGGCCTTCGACACCGTCGGTGACGGCCACGAACGCCCCGAACGGGACCGTCTTGGTCACCTCGCCGTCGACGACGGACCCCACTCCGTTCGACTCGGCGAACGACTCCCAGGGGTCGTCCCGGGTCTGTCGGATCGACAGCGAGATGCGCTCCCGCTCCCGATCGACCTCGAGCACCTTGACGTTGACCTCGTCGCCCACCGAGACGACCTCGGAAGGATGGCTGACGTGCTGCCACGACAACTCCGATACGTGGACCAGGCCGTCCATCCCGCCCAGGTCCACGAAGGCCCCGAAGTTGACCACCGAGGACACCACCCCGGACCGCATCTCGTCCGGCTGCAGGCCGTCGAGGAACTCCTGGCGCTGGTCGGCCTGGGCCTCTTCGAGGTGGGCCCGACGGGACAGCACGACGTTGTTGCGGTTCTTGTCCAACTCGATGACCTTGGCCTCGAGCTTCTCACCGATGAAGGGATGCAGGTCGCGGACCCGCCGCAGATCCACCAGCGAGGCGGGCAGGAACCCCCGCAGGCCGATGTCCACGATGAGGCCGCCCTTGACCACCTCGATGACCTGACCGGTCACCGTCCCGCCCTCGTTCATGATCTGCTCGATGCGGCCCCAGGCGCGCTCGTACTGGGCGCGCTTCTTGGAGAGGATGAGGCGGCCTTCGGCATCCTCCATCTGCAGGACGAGGGCTTCGATCTCCTCGCCCACACTGACGATCTCCGCCGGGTTGACCGAATTGCGGATCGACAACTCGTTGCCGGGGATGACACCCTCGGATTTGAAGCCGATGTCGACGAGCACCTCGTCCGGATCGACCCTGACGACGGTGCCGGTGACGATGCTGCCCTCGGAGAACTCGATGACGGTCTTCTCGACCGCCGCCGCGAAGTCCGCCTCGGAGAGGTCGCCGGCCAGGTCGCCGAGATCGGCCAATCCGTCTGCCGGCCTGGGCGCGATCGGCGCCTCCTGGCGCATGATCGTCGCCGAGGTGGTGGGCTCGGGGAGCACCGTCGGCTTGCGAACCGGCTTCTCGGCCGGCGGAGCGGCTTCCTCGGCCGCAGCCACCGCCTCCTCGATCGGGGCGTCCACCGCAGGAGCAGGCTCCTCGGCGGGGGCTTCCGCGGCAGGCTCAGCAACCGCCTCCTCGATGGGGGCGTCCGCCACAGGAGCGGGCTCCTCGGCGGGGGCTTCCGCCGCGGGAGCGTCGACCGCTTCCTCAGCAGGTGCCGCCTCCTTCTCGGGGTCGGATTCGGCTGCTTCTGGGGCCGTCGGCTCGATGGCTTCCGGCATCGCCTCGTCCGTGGTTGCTTCCGGCTCCTGGCCTTCTGCGTCCACAGGCGCGTTCGTCGTGTCTTCGGTCATGGGTATGGAGTGTCTCCTCAATGGAAGCTCTTCGGCACGCGACCGAAGGCGCCGGAACGATACCACAGGGGTTTGGCGTCGCGACCGGTCAGCCCTTGGCGTCCCCCAGCGTGCGCCCGGTGGCGATATCGACCAGCAGCGGGACCTCGAGGACCGAAACCCCCTCCATGACCTCCCTGACCAGGGCCTCGGCCCGCTCCATCTCCCCCTCCGGCACCTCGAAAACCAGTTCGTCGTGCACCTGCAGCAGCATGGCGGTTGCCATCCACTCCCCGGTCAGTCTGACATCGAGTTCGATCATCGCCTGCTTGATGATGTCGGCGGCGGCTCCCTGGATCGGGGCGTTGAGCGCCATCCGCTCGCCGGCCTGCCGAATCCGGTAGTTGCCGGAGGCCAGTTCGGGCAGGTAGCGGCGCCGCCCCATCAGGGTGGTGGTGTAGCCGTCGTGACGGGCTCGCTCCACGATCCCCTCCATGAACGCCTGCACCTGGGGGAACTGGGCGAAGTAGGCGTCCATGTGCGCCTGGGCCTCCTCGGTCGAGATCTCGAGGCGCTGGGCCAGGCCGTAGGCCTCCATCCCGTACAACAGGCCGAAGTTGATGGTCTTGGCCCGCCGCCGCAGATCGGGATCGACCGCCTCCGGATCGGCCCCGAACACCCGGGCCGCAGTGGCGGAGTGGATGTCCCCGCCGGTTCGGAAGGCTTCGAGCAGCCCGGGGTCCCCGCTGAGGTGCGCCAGTATCCGCAACTCGATCTGGCTGTAGTCGGCGACCAGGAACCGGTGGCCCTCGTCGGCGACGAAGGCCCGGCGGATGGTCCGCCCTTCCTCGGTGCGGATCGGGATGTTCTGCATGTTGGGCCGTTCGCTCGACAGCCGGCCGGTCGCCGCCCCGGTCTGGTTGAACACGCAGTGGATCCGGCCGTCCCGGCCGATCAAGGGAATCAGTCCGTCGACATAGGTAGAGCGCAGTTTCTCGAGCGCCCGGTACTCGAGAAGGTGATCGACCACCGGGTGCTCCGATGCGAGCTTCTGGAGAACCGACGCATCCGTGGAGGGTGCTCCCTTGGGGGTCTTCTTGAGGACCGGGAGCGCCAGTTTGTCGTAGAGGATCTCTCTCAACTGCAGGCTCGAGTTGATGTTGAAGGGCTCGCCGGCGGCCTGGTAGATCCGGGCTTCCAGCCCGGCGAGGCGATCCCGCAGGCTCTCCCCCAGTTCTACCAGGTACTGGCGGTCGACCCCGATCCCGGCTTCCTCCATCCGGGCCAGCACCCGCACCAGCGGAAGCTCCAACTCACGCAAGACCGTGGCACCGCCCCTGGCCTCCAGTTGCTCGGTGAGCGGCTCCACCAGGCGGGCCACCGCCGTCGCCCTGCGGGCGGCCCCCTCCAGGTCCGGCCCCGCGCCCCCGAAGTCCAGCGTCCCCTGAGCGCCCCCCGCCTTCTGGTCGGCCGACGGGCCGATCTCCAACCCCAGCACCGTCCCCGCCAGTTCGGCCAGATCGGGGGCCCGCTCGGCCGGGTTGATGACGTACCCGGCCAGCGAGGTGTCGAACTCCAGGCCGTCGAAGTCCAGGTCCATCTCGAACAGCGCCCGTACCAGTGGCTTGGCATCGTGGAGGATCTTGGGGACTGCCGGGTCGGCGAACGCCGCCTCGAGCGGTCCGAAGTGCTCGGCCGGGACGAAGGAAGCCTCTCCTTCGTCCCCTGCGATCATCACCCCGATCAGGGCCTCGTGGTCCCACACCGGCTCCATGACCAGGGGGCCGGCCGCCAACTCGGCGAGCCGCCGAGGGTCGCGGACCGTGGCGACCTCGACGTCGATCGCCTCGTCCGCCTGTGGCGCCCCGGCCCCGCCGATCTCCTGGAGCCGCTGCCACAAGGTCTTGAAGGCCAGGCCGTTGAAGACCTCACGGACTTGGGCGGCGTCCCATTCCTCGAGGCGGAAGGACTCGATATCGTCGTCCAGCGGCACCGAGTCGACCAGGTAGGTGAGGCGGCGGTTGAGGAACACCTGCTCCCTGGCCGCCTCCAGGCTCTCGCGGAGGCGGGGGGTCTGGTCCTCGAGATGCTCGTAGATCCCGTCGAGATCGCCGTACTCGGACACCAGTTTGGTGGCGGTCTTCTCTCCCACCCCGGGCACCCCGGGCAGGTTGTCGCTGGAGTCTCCCCGCAGCGCCGCATAGTCGGGGTACTGGTCGGGCCGAATGCCGTACTTCTTCTGGATGTAGGCGGCATCGGCGGCGACGTTGTCGCTGATCCCCCGCAGGGTGTAGATCACGGTGACCCGGTCGTCGATCAGTTGGAAGGCATCCCGGTCGCCGGTCACCACCAGCACGTCCCACCCCGCCTCGGCCGCCCGCTTCGCCAGGGTGCAGATGATGTCGTCGGCCTCGTACCCGGGAGCCTGCAGTTGGGCGAACCGCAGTGCGTCGGCCACCTCCCGGATCAGCGGGACCTGGCTGCGGAACAGATCGGGGGCCGCCCTCCGGTTGGCCTTGTACTCCTCGAAGGCTTCGCTGCGGAAGGTGGCCTCCGGGGTGTCCCAGGCGACCGCCAGCGCGTCCGGGTGCTCGTCCCCGAGCAGTTTGATCACCATGGAGGTGAACCCGAAGACCGCATTGGTCACCTGGCCCGCTGGCGTCGCCAGATCGGTCGGCAGGGCGTAGAACGCCCGATAGGCGAGGCTGTATCCGTCGAGGAGGGCGAGCGTCGGCATGGCGGCGATCTTAGGTCGTGGGCGCCGGGTTCACCCGAGCCGTTCGAGCAGGCGCTCCCGCTTCGCCTCCAGGCGGGCGCGCCTCGACTGCAGGCCGGCCAGCGTCGTACGGAACCGGGCGACATCGCCGGCCGTCATCCGGGCGTCGTCCCGCTCCAGTGGCCCGCCCACCGCAGCATCCCGGCGGGCGTCGTCGTCGAGGTGCTCCAGCATCCCCAGTTCGCCCTCGGTGAGCCGCTCCTCGGCCCGCAGCCGATCGATCTCCTCGTTGAGGCGGAACAGGCGATCGTGGATGCGGCTCATGGTGGTGCCCGGCGCGGATATCATCCTGGCTGCGCCGGGATGGCGGAATGGTAGACGCGACGGACTCAAAATCCGTTGAGCTCACGCTCGTGGGGGTTCGACTCCCCCTCCCGGTACCAGCGGGGCGCGGCTTGGTGTTACTGCAGATGCTTCGACGCGGTTGGCGCTCCGGAAATGGAGGGTTCCCGCGTCGGAGCGGCTCCAAGTACCAACCGGTCCGCCCCACGGCAAGGGGGTAGGGTTCGACTCCCCCTCCCGGTACCAGCGGGGCGCGGCTTGGTGTTACTGCAGATGCTTCGACGCGGTTGGCGCTCCTGAAATGGAGGGTTCCCGCGTCGGGCTGGCTCCAAGTACCAACCGGTCCGCCCCACAGCAAGGGGGTCGGGTTCGAGTCCCCCTCCCGGTACTAGCGGGGCGCCGCTTGGTGCCACTGAAGGTTCTTGCACGCGATTGACCGTCACCCGGATCGCGATGCTCCGTCAGGCGGTGGCGATCGTGCTCCTGCTCGTGGTGCGCTCGATCATGGGGAGGCGGCGCAAGGCCTGAGGGCGAGGCACGGCCGCTTTCAGCCGACCTCGCTATGCTTCGGTTTCGAAGGGTAGACCTGATGTCGCCGAGGCGGCTCATTGTCGGGATCGTTGCCCTGCTCGTGTCAGGGTGCGGGGCTGCCGCTCAACCCCAGCCCGGGGTCCGCTTCGTGGCAATACTGCCCGTTCCTGTCGACCAGGCGTCGCGGGCGGTGCTCACCTTCGACATCTCCGATGACGGCAGGCTCATCGAGTACCTGCTCCTCGATCTCACCGATCTCGAATGTGCCACCGTTGGCGCCGAGCGCTCGAACTTCGTGCAACTCGTCGACGCACCGATCGAGGCCGGACGGTTCACCGTTGAGAGCTCGGGCGTCGGGGTGCTCAGCGGACAATTCGTGTCCCCGACCCATGCCCGCGGCGAGGTGACGCTGCACATCGACACGCTCGGGGCGCTCACCAACTTCATCATCCACGACCCGGACGCCTCGTGCGACCTGGGCACCTACCAATGGGAGGCCGAGGCTGCCGGCGAGGCGCCGTCGATGCCGACGGCGCCCTCCCTGCCCTCCGAGGTCGTGCCGTAGGGCGTCGCCGGTGCCCGGGCTACCTCTTCACACACATGTCGTCGGCAGAGCACCACCGCCAGTGGAACGGTGCCACGATGCCCCGGTCAGTTCCTTTCTCGAAGGAGACACAGATGATCACCCGGTCGAGTCCCAGATTGGCGATTCCCCGTTGACCAGCGGGCAGATCACGGAAGCATCCTGCGTGGCCACCGTAGAACGTGGCGCTCGGCGGTCTCGTCACGGTTCCTCCGGCCGAGGACGCACGGTCGACGACTCGGTCGACTTCGTCGCTTGAGCGCACGTTGTGAGCGAGCGCCAGGGGTCCCGAGGGGGCGTTGATGTGACCATCCCCTGGGCCCCCCTGGGCCAGCGTGCAGGAAGGTCATCGGAGGTCGAGAGCACACCGGAAGCTCTCATCTGAGTCTGTCCGGGGAGGGCGTGTCAGGCTGGCCGCAGTGTCACCTCCCAGCTGCAGTTGTCCACGTACTCTGAGGAAGGTCCAGTGGGTTCAGTGACTAGCCGAAACTCATCGGAAGGCAAGACGTCGGACACCAGCTCTTGCGTGTCGGACACGCTGCCGGGGTCATCAGGGGCGGAGTAGGTGAGCCACCAGTAGACGTCCTCAGGGCCGAAGGCACTGCTCTTCTCAATCCTGACAACCATTGCGCACGAGCCGTCGTCGATGTAGCTGGCGGTCGCCTCGACGATGTAGCGGTTGGATGGCCCCGGTAGGGGGAAGGGTTCTGAGGTGAAGGCACCGGTGCCGGAGAGGTGCACGGCTCCCTCCGCAAGGGTGGTGGTGCCCAGCGTGGTCGTTGTAGGTGGTGGTTCAGTTGTGGTTGTGGGCTGTGTTTCGGTCGTGGTCGCCTGACTACCGGTGGTGATCGAGGTGGATGCCCCAGTGGTAGTGAGGGTGCCCCCGTCGTCGCCACAGGCAGTGAGCATGAGAGACACCAGTGTGAGGACGAGGGCCGCTCGGGTCCGCATGTCAAGCCTCCCCCTGGCGTTGTGATAGCAGGATACCCGGCGTGTGGTCTTCTTTGACTTGTCCGGACAAACGCGACTCGCCGCGGTGAACGGTCAAGCTGCCCCGTCAGCCGAGGGTGAGCGGCAGCGAGAAGTCGACTCTGGTGAAGTGTCCGCAGGGATCCTGAGGGACCGTTTCACGTACCCCGTCTGAGGATCAGTCTGAACCACCGGCCCGGCAGGTGGAGTTGGAGTACCTTGAGGGAGAGCAATTGGAGGTGTGTGTCACGCCCAAGACATGGTCGGCCATACTGATTGGGCTCGGTGTCACGGTTCTCACCTTCGTGATCCTTAGAGCATTCAGCGACGACTTCTTGAGGGTGAGAGACGGCGGTAACTTCCGCCTCAGCCTTGTCTGGATGGTGATCCTGGGGTTTGGTATCGGTGGCGCGGCGCTGGCAGGAGTGAGGTATCACCCGCTCGTCGCGGCCGTCCCGGCAGTCCTCCTATTGGCCCTCTACGTTCCGGTCTTCAAGGATCTGATGGCTCCGAGTTGGTACCCGGAGTGGGTCAGGGCTGGGGTGTTGCCCGCGTTCAGTCCGGTGCCGTTCACGATCATTGGCGTGCTCGGCTTTTCGAGCCTGTGGTCGGCCTGGAATCGATGGCGCGACTGATGCCGTGCCAGCATCACGTCATCTGGGTCCTCCATTCCTGAAGGCAGCGGAAGCGGTCGTCTTACGGGGGTCGTCAGGGTCCGAGGACCACCGCCGTCCCCTCGGCCGGCGTGCCCTTACCAGATGGGTGAGAGGCTGAATCGAATTGCAGTGAACTTCTGACAGAGGTGCCGAGGGGCCCCTGACCCAACAGCACCCTGGGGTGACGATTCCTCATCAGCTGCCCGCGCTGGTGAGAAGCGTCAGAGAGTCCGGCCCCCGGTCCTCCGAGCCACCCCCCACCTCCAGGCCGCACTGCAATCCGCAGCGGGCGGTGCAACCAGTGGCCAAAGCCGGGGCCGACTTGCCTCCTGGTTGGCGATCGATGCTTGTTGAGCCCCAGAGGGGAGCCGCTCCGCCACTCGCGGCGGCCGACGTCACCTGCTCGGCCTATCGGCGTAGGGTGTGGGGATAGAAGATCTGGGGCCTGCTGCCCTGAGGCTTCCAAGCAGTTGGTTCCCGGATTGCAGCCAGCATCAGTGATGCGAAGGGAGAGCGAAATGGCTGTCTGCGACATCTGCAGCACCCCCGGAATGGGCAGTGTCATCAGTGCGGGCGACATGAAGAAGGCCGTCAAGAAAGGGTTCAACCCCTTGACCCTGGGTTTGGTCACAGATCCGGTAGCCGTGATGGCTGGGGCCACGTGGTATGCCGGTTGGAAGAACATCGTCGCCCAGGACACCTCCGACTGGAACATCTGCTCGAGATGCATGGCTCAACTGAAGTCGTATCTGAGCGGCAAACCGAAGGCCTCGGGCGTCACTGAAGCCACCGTCGCCACTGATCAGATACTCGGCGCAATGGGGGGAGCAACGCCCGTCAAGGCAAAGAAGTGGTGGCAATTCTGGAAGTGAGCTCCTAGCCGCCATGCTGCCGAACGATGCTCTGCGGATGATTCGCTCACGAGTCGAGGCACTGGCCGTCGATCACCCCCTTCAGCAGCGACCCGATCTGGATCCCAAACTGGACCTGCAACTCCCGTGGATAGGCCGAACACTGGAGGAGGCGGCGAACGCTCTTGAGACCGGCCTCGACCCCTTCGGGAACCCGATCTCCAACACCCAGATCACCGGCGGGCTGAGGACCCTCATCTCCATGGTCACCGCACCCAGCTACCTAATGGCCATGGACCTCGGCCACCCCGGCATCACCCCTGGGTTGCAGCGCTGCATGGCCGACCTGGGCGCCGTCATCGACACGATCGAACACTCGCCCACCGCCGTATCGACGACCGGCAGCGCCGGCGTGGAGACACTTGTTGAGCTCTGCACGGGGATGGGGATCCTCCTCCCCTCCCGGCACATCGACACAGCCGTCGAACAGTTGACCGCCGAAGGACCCGCCGGGTCCATCGCCCTCGCCCAACTGATCAAGGACCTGCTCTTCTGCCGCAGCGCCGGCATCCTCCACGCCCTCGAAGCCGCCCGCCGAGTAGCCCCGGTACCCCAACTCACCGAGGCTCTTGAGGCCGTCACCGGCGCATCCGAGCTGACCGAATCCCCCGCCAACCCTCGATTCACCCCCGAGATCGTCGGTGACGGCCGCTGCGGATGGACCAGCGGGACCTACGAGAAGGTCATGGCCGCCGCCCGCAAAGCCCAACGCCCCCCAAGGTGACGGGGGATGACGCTCGCCGCCCGGTACTGGCGGCGATGCGGCGCTCACTTGCAGGCGAAGCCCATGTCCTCCGCGAGACCCCCACGTTGTTGTGGCAACAGATATTCAACCGCCTCCAATGGGAGGAACCTGCCCGTCACCTGCTCGAGACCACCCTGCAGAAACAGGCATGGAGCCGGCCCTGGATCCGGCTTCGAACACCTCTCCCCGGCACCGGCTGGCTGCGCGGAACCTTCACGGGGCACACCGATTGGGTCCGGGCCTGTGCCTTCGGACCCGACGGGACCTGGGCGGTCTCCTCCTCCGCTGATCGAACCCTCCGGATGTGGGACACCGCGGACGGGTCCACCATTCTCACGTTCGAGGGGCATCGCGGCTGGGTGACCGACTGTGCGGTGACACCCGACGGGACCCGACTGATCTCGGCAAGCCGCGACCGATCCCTGATCATCTGGGACGCCCGCACCGGTGCTCCACTCAGGACCCTCACCGGGCACCTCTCCGACGTGCGGGCGTGCAGCGTCGGCGCCGACGGCGCCAGGATCGTCTCCGCCGGCGCCGACGGAACCCTCCGGCTCTGGGATGCCTCCTCCGGATCACCTCTGGCCACGCTCATCGGACACTCAGGCGGCATCGAAGCCTGCGCCATCAGCCCCGACGGATCCTGGATCCTCTCCGCCGGGGAGGACCAGACCGCCAGGGCCTGGGACGCCGCCACCGGTGCCCTCATACGGACCCTGACGGGCCACACCGACCGGGTGCTCGGCTGTGCCATCAGCCCAGACGGTCATCGTGCCGTGACCTGCGGCGCCGACCGGACCGTGAGGATCTGGGACCCGAGCGATGGGACCCAACTCGCCACACTGACCGGCCACTCGCTGGAGGTGCGAGCCTGTGCCATAAGCCCAGACGGTCATCAGGTTGTGACCTGTGGCGCCGACCGGACCGTGAGGATCTGGGATTTCGAGACCGGAACCACAATGGCCGAACTCGAGGGTCACGGTGACGATGTCGATGACTGCGCACTCAGCCCCAACGGCGCCTTCATCCTCTCAGGGAGCCGAGACCGAACCATCAGACTCTGGGAGACACCCACCGATGGGCAGTCGGATAGCCCCGATCGGCACTCCGACCGGGTCCTGGATTGCTCGATCAGTCCAAAGGGAGACTGGTTCGTCTCGGCCTCTCGCGACCAGACCCTCAAGGTGTGGGACATGGCCACCGGGCAACTCGAGCGCACCCTCACCGGGCACACCCACTGGGTGACCGGGTGTGCCATCGACCCCTCCGGGACACGGATCATCTCCTCCAGCAGGGACCAGAGCCTCATGCAATGGGACGCCTCCACCGGCGCGTGCGCACCGGTCGCCGAGACTGGTCACGAAACCAACGGTTGCGCTCTCAGCCCCGACGGAGCCTGGGTTATCGCCGTCGGTGACACCCACCTGATGCGATGGGGTATCCCCGGCCCCAACGACCTGCAGAGAGTGTGGAGCCGCTCGGGAAGCCTCCGGGAATGTGCGGTGAGTCGTGATGGTCACAGGATCGTGTCGGTGGGAACCGAGACCGTCGTCCTGGACGCAGCCACAGAAGACACGCTCCGCCGCCCCGGGACGAGCGGTCTCAGCCAATGCTGTGCGATCGAACCCGACGGCGAATGGGTCGTGTCAGGCGACGACCCGAACTTGCTGACCATCTGGGACCCATCCACCGGTGCCCCGTTACGGACCCTCACAGGCCACCGGGACACCGTACGTGCCTGCGCCGTCACACCGGACCGGCAACACGTCCTCTCGGGAAGCGACGACTCCACACTCCGGGCCTGGGACGCAGAGACCGGTACCGAGATCGCCCGCCTACCGACTCCCGGTTGGGTGCTGTGCATCGCCACCCACGCCGCGTCCAACCGGTTCGTGTTCGGAGATGCCACGGGGGGCGTCTATCAAGCAGACCTGGTCGGCACCTGAACCGCTAGTTGCCCTCACTCGCTGCATAGGCCTTGGGCAATCGCTCCCAGTTCCCGGAGGTGCTTCCTCAGTTCCTTGAGTCCTTGAGGAGACAGGACCACAGCGACGAGGTCCTTCCATCCGGGCTTGCCCGTTGCCTTGATGAGATTCTGCAGGCCGTCACCGACCTGGGCCCGGGTTATCGGATTGCCATAGGGATCGTGGCCCGTCCCAAGGGCGGCGACTGCCAATCGGGAACCGCTATAGCCATCCTTGAGGAGGTGGAGGGGATCTTCCGGGAGCTAGGAAATGTGCTCGAACTGGCCAAGACACTCGTCAATCGCGGCATGATGACCGGCGAGGCCGGCCGTGCAGACCAAGCCCTGGATCTCATCCGGGCAGGCCTCCAAGTGGCAGCAGAGCACGGTCTGTCGGACCTGGAGCACCAGATCGAGCAGCTACTGACGCACCGGATCCAACAGATACAGCGGGCCTCCAGAGGGGGAAGTCCTTGGCGGGACCGGCTGCGGCCGACTCTGAATCCAATCCGGAGTCTGCCCCCAGTCCGCGCCCCACACCCGCAACCAGGGCGAACCACAATCCGCAGCAGACGCTCAGTCGTCGATCACCAGATGGATAGCCGACTCGGGGGAGAGGGCACGGCCCTCGGCCCCGAGCTCCCCGAGACGTTCAACGACCATGGCCTCGGTGAGAGCCTCTCTGACCTGGCGGCGACGGACCTCGGTCTCGGGATCCAGGGGGACTGGACTCGGCCTCCAGGCGATCCACGACGCCGAGCGGGCGGGCCGCTCGATCCGGGTCACCCGTCGCCAACTCGATGGCGGGCCACCCCAGGACAACCCAGATCTGAAGCCAGTACACCGAGGTGAACCCGGGATCCCCAAACAGCAACCCTGCGTGACCGACATACCGCTCCCTGGCGTCGGCCTCCCCGAGTTCCTGGCCGTTGAGAGCACGCATCGCCACGTCGGGCCGCAGCGACACTCCCCTGCCGACAAGGTGCGGGGCGCCTCCCTCGCATCGATCCTGGGTCCGATCGCCGCGAATCCCCAGCGGCTGGGGAAGCCACTCCTCGGTGAGGGACTCCGTTCCGCCCGACGAGGTGACTACCGCATCATCTACGAGATCTTCGAGGACGAGCAGGTTGTCCTCATCCATCGCGTGCAACATCGCCGAGATGTCTACCGGCCCCGCTGATCAAGGCCGGCCCTGAACCGTAACGCGATCGCGGGAAAATCCCCGCAGGCGTACCGACGACCCTTCGCCTCGACTGCGACGACGCCGCCCTTCCTATACGGCGAACGGCCGCAGCTCGAGGACGTGGAGGCCCCAGAGGATGCCCCCGAAGGCGGCGCCGGCGGCCAGCAGGACCATCGCCAGCACCTCGGGCGACCACCCCTCGTCGGACCAGCGGTCGTGGGCCCGAATGACCAGCCAGGCCGCTCCCGCCCCCAGCAGACCGGGGATCAGCGCCTCCCATCCCCGCTCGTCGGCGCGTAGCCACTTGCGCCACACCCTCCCCTTGTTCCAGGGATCGATCCTGGCGACCGCCACCAGCAGGACGGCGGCAACCCATCCGAGGAACACCAGGGCGGGAGCCCAGCCCCGCACCTCCGACCAGGTTCGGCGCAGCCGGAAGCGCCGCTGCTCGACGTCCTCGTCTCCGCCCGCCTCTTCGCTCCCGGTCGCCTCGGCCGCCGCCTCACCATCCTCGACGACGATCGTCACTTCCTCCGGCTGCTCTTGGTCATCGCTCATGACACGAATCTACAGCGGCAGGAATCCGATGACCACCGCCCACACCACGACCATGAATACGCCTGCGCGCAGCACGGCTCGCTCCCTTCCTCAACCCACCGCGGAGCGTAGCAGTGCCCCCTACTCCGCGCGTCAGGTGCTCCGGAAGCGATTGGTGATCGGAAGGCGCCGATCCCGCCCCAGCGCCTTGGAGGTGATCCGAATCCCCGGAGCGGCCTGGCGGCGCTTGTACTCGCTGCGATCGACCATCGCCACCACCCGCTCCACCGTCTCCCGGTCGAACCCGTCCTTGACGATGGAGGCCGGGGTCCGGTCGTCCTCGATGTACGCCTCGAGGATTCGATCCAGGATCGGATACGGCGGCAACGAATCGGTGTCCCTCTGATCGGGACGCAATTCGGCGGAGGGCGGCTTGTCGATGATCACCTGCGGGATCACCTCCCCATCCCGGTTGCGCCACTCGGCAAGGCGATAGACGGTCCCCTTGAAGAGGTCCTTGAGGACCCCGTAGCCGCCCACCATGTCGCCGTAGAGGGTGGCGTACCCGACGCTCAACTCCGACTTGTTGCCGGTCGCCAGCACCAGGCCCCCGAACTTGTTCGACAACGCCATCAGGATGGTGCCCCGCACCCGGGCCTGGAGGTTCTCTTCGGTGGCATCCGGCTGGCAGTCCCCGAACGAGTCGGCCAGCACCGACTCGAACCCCCCGAAGGGCGGTTCGATCGAGATCTCCTCGAATCGGATCCCGAGGTTGGCGGCCAGGACCCGGGAATCTTCCACCGAACCGCTCGACGAGTAGCGGCCCGGCATCGTCACCCCCAGCACGTGCTCGGGGCCCAGGGCATCGGCGGCCACCGCGGCGGTCAGTGCCGAATCGATCCCCCCGGACAGCCCGACCAGGACGTCGGCGAACCCGTTCTTGCGGACGTAGTCCCGCAGGCCGAGGCACAGAGCCCGGTAGATCTCCTCGTCCTCCTCCAGGCGGGCATGGGACTCGGGGGGTGGCTCCGGGTCGCCCTCGAGCAGGTCGCCCCGGCTGACGGTGATCGCCTTCACGCCGCTCCGCCCCTCCTCGGCCAGCGGCAGGTCGACCCAGAAGAGGTCCTCCTCGAACTCAGGAGACCGGTACAGCAACTCCCCATCGGCGGTGAACACCATGCTCTGGCCGTCGAACACCAACTCGTCCTGGCCCCCCACCAGGTTGAGGTAGACGAGGGGGATCCCGGCCGCCCGGGCCCGTGCCGACAACATCGCCTCCCGCTCGGCGGCCTTGCCTACATGGAACGGCGACCCGTTGACGTTGAGGAGGATGTCGGCCCCGGCGGCGGCCTGCTCGAACGGCGGGCCGTCCTCCACCCAGATGTCCTCGCACACCGAGATCCCCGAGAACACGCCGTTGATCTCCCAGAGCGCCCCCCGGTCGGCGCCTGCCACGAAGTAGCGGTCCTCGTCGAAGACGCCGTAGTTGGGGAGCAATCCCTTGTGGTAGATCCCCCGCACCCGGCCGTCGTAGACCAGGCCGACGGCGTTGTGCACCCGGGCGTGCCCGGCATCGTCCCGGGCGTTGCCGGCCGCCCTGTCGACGAACCCGACCACGGTGGTGGTCTCGCCGGCGCGCTGGGCGATGCGGTGCAGCGCCTCGATGTTGGTGTTGACGAAGTCCTCCCGCAGCACCAGATCCTCGGGCGGGTACCCGGTGATGGCCAGTTCGGGGAGCAGCAGGACATCGGCCTGCATCTCCTCGGCCCATTCCATCGCCGCCACGATGCGGGCCAGGTTGCCCTCGATATCCCCAACGGTCAGATTGATCTGGGCCCCGGCGACCCTCATGAAGTCCATGACGGGGAGGCTAGACCGGCTGTGATGCTCCCGGCCGCCGCATCATCGAAGCGGCGAAGGCCGCCCCGGCCTCCCGCAGGGACCGGGCCGCCGCCGCCGGGTTGGGCGCCTCCAGCACCCGCCGCACCAGTGCGGTCCCCACGATGACGCCGTCGGCGACTGCGGCGGCTTCGGCCGCCGCCTGCGGTGTGGCGATCCCCACCCCGAACGCCAGCGGCAGTCCGGTCACGGCCCGCACCCGAGCCGCCATCCCGGCGGCCCACTCGCTCGCCGCCGCCCGCTCCCCGGTGACCCCCATCTCGGCGACCCCGTAGATGAACACCGGGCCTGCCTCCACCACTGCCTGCAGGCGGGCATCGGAGGTCGTCGGGGCGGCGAACAGCACCATCCCGATCCCCCGCCGGGCCGCCCCCGCCACGAAGGGAGCCGCCTCGTCGACGGGGAGATCGGCCACGATCAACGCCGACACCCCGGCATCGGCCGCCCGCCCGCAGAACCGATCGATGCCGAGCCTGAGGATCGGGTTGGCATAGGTCATCACCGCGCACGGCTTGCCGAACCGGGCCACTACTTCGCCCGCCACCCGGAGGCCCACATCGATGGTCGTCCCGGCGCCGATGGCGGCGGCACCGGCGGCCTGAATCACCGGCCCGTCCATCAGCGGATCGGCGTAGGGCAGTCCGATCTCGAACCCGTCGGCGCCCGCCTCGTCGAGGGCGCCGAACAACTCCACCGAGGCGTCCGGGCCCGGGAGTCCCGCCATAAGGTAGGGCAGGAACGCCGCCCGCCCGGCGGCCCGGGTTCTCTCGAAGAGGGCCGGGAAGCTCACTTCCGCCCCCGGATCCGCGCCACGTGCTCGACATCCTTGTCGCCCCTCCCCGACAGGCACACCACCACCGTCTTGCCGGCCAGTTCGGCCCTCTCCCGGGCCAGCCAGGCGATCACGTGGGCGGGTTCCAGGGCCGGGATGATCCCCTCGGTGCGGGCCAGCAGGTCCAATCCGCCGAGCGCCTCGTCGTCGGTCACCGAGACGTAGCGGGCGATGCCCGCATCGTGGAAGTAGGAGTGCTCCGGCCCCACCCCCGGGTAATCGAGGCCCGCCGACACCGAGTGAGCCTCCCGGATCTGGCCCTCCTCATCCTGCAGCAGGTAGGTGAATGCCCCGTGAAGGACCCCCGGCGTGCCCGCCACCAGCGAGGCGCCGTGCTCCCCCGAGGCTATCCCGCGGCCGCCCGCCTCCACCCCGACGAGGTCGGGACCGGTTCCGGCGAACGGGTAGAACATCCCCATGGCGTTGGACCCCCCGCCGACACAGGCCGCCACCACGTCGGGGACCCTTCCGGCGAGTTGGGCGATGGTCTCCTCCCCGATCACCCGTTGGAACTCCCGGACGATCCAGGGGAACGGGTGGGGCCCCACCACCGACCCGATGATGTAGTGGGTGCCGGCCACCGTCGCCACCCAGTCCCGCATGGCGGCGCTGACGGCGTCCTTGAGGGTCCCCGCTCCTGAGGTCACCGGGATCACCGTGGCCCCCAGCATCTCCATCCGGTCGACGTTGAGCGCCTGCCGTTCGATGTCGACCGTCCCCATGTAGACCGCACACTCCATCCCGAACAGGGCCGCCGCGGTGGCGGTCGCCACCCCGTGCTGTCCGGCCCCGGTCTCGGCGATCAGCCGGGGCTTCCCCATCCGCTGCGCCAGCAGGCCCTGCCCGATCGTGTTGTTGATCTTGTGGGCCCCGGTGTGGAGCAGGTCCTCGCGCTTCAGCAGCACCCGGATGCCGAGTTCCTCCGAGAGCCGTTCGGTCTCGTACAGGGGGGTCGGCCGCCCGGCGTAGTCGGCGAGCAGACCGTCCAGTCGGGCCCGGAACGAGGGGTCGCGGCGCGCCTCCTCGAACGCCCCCTCCAGTTCGGCCAGTGCCGGCATCAGCGTCTCGGGGGCGAAGCGGCCCCCGTACTCCCCAAAGCGCCCGCGCTGGTCCGGCCGGTCCATCGTCATCGCACCGCCTCCACGAATCGTCGCATCGCATCTGCATCCTTGCGACCGGGCGCCGACTCGATACCGCTCGCCGCATCCACTCCCCACGCCCCGGAGGCGGCCACGGCTTCGGCCACGTTGTCGGGCGTCAATCCTCCCGCCACCACCACCGGCCGGCCCAGACCGGCGGCCCACCGCCAGTCGAAGCTCCGTCCGGTCCCGCCGTGGCGTCCCGCCACCGCGGTGTCGAGCAGGGGGACGGCGCCGTCGGGAACCGCATCCAGGCCGGGCGGCCCGTCGACGGGCACCGGATACAGCACCCGGTAGCCCTCCGCCATCAGCAGATCGGCGGCCGCCGCGGCGTAGCGGCCGTGGGGCTGCACACCGTCCACCCGGCTCAGCCGGGCCGCCGCCAGCAGCAAGCCGGGCTCCAGGTCCACGGTGACCAGGTAGCGGGCGATCGAGATCCCCTCGCCGAGGACGGCCGCCTCCCCGGCGGTCACCCGCCGCACCGAGCGGGGGGAGGTGACGAAGCCGACCGCATCGGCTCCGGCGGCGACGGCCCCCTCGACATCCTCCCGGCGGGTCATGCCGCACAACTTGACCCAGGTCATCGCCCCTCCCGCAGCGATGCCACGAACCCGGCCGGGTCGCCGGACCGCACCGCCGCCTCGCCCACCAGGATGGCGTCGTACCCGGCGTCGGCCATCCGGGCGGCGCCCGCCGGGTCCGAGACGCCGCTCTCCGCCACGGCGACCACGCCCCCCTCCAGCAGCGGCCGGACTCGCTCGGCGGTGGCCGGGTCGACGGTGAAGGTGGCGAGATCCCGGTTGTTGACACCGATGATGCGGGCACCGGCGTTTCGGGCGCGCTCGGCCTCGGCTTCGTCGTGCACCTCGACGAGGGCGGCCAACCCTGCCCGCTCGGCGGTCGCCAGCAGGTCCGCCAGCCTGCGGTCGTCGAGGATCGCCACTATCAGCAGCACGGCGTCGGCCCCCGACGCCCGGCTCTCCCACACCTGGGCCGGGTGCAGCAGGAAGTCTTTGCGGAGGACCGGCACGCCGACGGCTTTCCGGACGGCAGCGAGGTCGGTGAGCGATCCCGAGAAGTGGTCCGGTTCGGTCAGCACCGAGACCGCCGCCGCCCCACCCTTCTGATAGGCCGCCGCCCGTTGCGCAGGGATCAAGCCGGCGTCGATGACACCCCGCGAAGGCGAGCGGCGCTTGATCTCGGCGATCACCGAGAGGCCGGGGACTCGCAGCGCTGCCTCGAAGTCCCGCGGCGCCGGCGTCGCCAACGCGGCATCGCGCAGGTCGTCGATCGCCGCTACCACCGGGGCGAGGCGCGCCCTGACCGAGGCGACGATTCCGTCGAGCATCGAGCCATCGTAGAGAGGGTGACGGGCCGCTACGGCCCGGGGGGCTCCGGCGGCGGCGCCTTGGGGATGCTGACGGTCAGCGTCGTGCCCCTGCCCGGCAGCGAGTCGACCTCCATGGTGCCCGCCATCGCATCGACGAGTTCCTTGACGATCGAGAGGCCCAGGCCGCTCCCCTCGGGGCGAACCGGGCGATAGCGCTGGGTCACGTAGAGCCGCTCGAAGAGGTGGGGCACGTCGGCAGCATCGATGCCGGGTCCGGTGTCGGCCACCGAGATGGCGGCGAACCCGCCCCGGTCCGCCAGTCCGAGCCGGACCGTGCCGCCGCCCGGGGTGTACCGGAGGGCGTTCTCGAGGAGATTGCCGACCACCTGGGCGATGCGGTCCGGGTCCACCAGCACGGCCGGCATCTCGTCGAGGTCGGTCACCAACTCGATGCCGGCCTCGTCCGCCTTGCCGCGGAAGGCTTCGACCACCCCGCTGAGATGACCGGCGAGGTCGACCGACTCGGGACGGAGGCTGAACTCGCGCGCCTCGATCCTGGAGAGCAGCATGAAGTCCTCCACCAGACGCCCCAGCCGGGACGACTCCCGATGAATCACCCCGGCGATCCGGACGGTGTCGCCCGATGCCACCTTGCCCTCGTCGAGCGCCTCGGTGTAGCCGCTGATCGTGGTGAGCGGGGTCCGCAGATCGTGGGAGACGCTCACCAGGAACTCCCGTTCCCGGCGCCGCGACTCCCCGATGCCGGCCGCCATCGCGTTGAAGGCCACCTCCACCTCGGCCACCTCGTCGTCTCTCCCCACCTCGACCCTGGCGCCCATGTCCCCCGCCGCCATCGCCAGCGAGGCCTCCCGCAGGGGGTCGAGCCGGCGGGTCAGCGACCTGGCCAGCCACCACGCCAGCAGGGCGGCGAGCGCCACCCCCAGTACGACGGCCCAGGCGAACCGGAGAAGAACATCGTTCCAGGGGACGATCTCCAGGTTGGTCCCGATCGCCACGATCACCCGGCTGTTGCCGACTACGACGGGAATCAGGAAGGCGGCGACGCTGCCTCCCTCGACCTCGGCCTCGAACCGGATCATCCGGGTGATGGCGGTGAGGTCGATCGGCGCCTGATCGAGCAGGGCCGACTCGGTGCCCGCCATGGTGACCCCGCCACCGGGATCCACCAGGGCGGCCTCGACGTAGTCGTGCCCGCCGACGGCGGCCGAGATCGCCAGCAGCGAGCCCAGCTCCGGCCTCCGGCTCCCCGGCATACCCGGGTTGCGGGCGCCCGCCTCCACCAGCCGGGCGGTGGCCACCGCCTGCCGCTCGAACTCCTCACGCACCGATGACTGCACCGACCGGTTGATCAGCACCGCGGCGGCGGCGCCCGCCGCGGTCATGGTGACCAGCACCACCCCGACGATCCCCCAGAACGCCCGGCGCCGCATCAGTCAGCGACCCGGTATCCGACTCCCCAGACCGTCTCGATGGGGATGCCGTCGAGTTTCTTGCGGAGCTGGCGGACGTGGACATCGACGGTGCGGGTCTCCCCGAAGTAGTCGTACCCCCAGACCGCCTCGAGGATCTGTGATCTCGAGAGGACCAGGCCCCGGTTGTCCGCCAGGTACCAGAGCAGGTCGAACTCGCGGGCCGTCGGCCGGATCGGCTCGCCTTGGGGGGGCCGCACCTCGCGACGGCCGGTATCGATCTCCCACCCGTCCACCTCGATCACCGACGGGATGCGGGGCGCCTCTTCGGAGCGGCGCAGCACCACCCGCACCCTGGCGACCAACTCGCGCGGCGAGAAGGGCTTGGTGACGTAGTCGTCGGCGCCGATCTCGAGGCCGACGATCTTGTCGACCTCGGCATCCCGGGCGGTCAGCATGATCACCGGGATGTCGGACTGCGCCCGGATGCGCCGGCAGACCTCGATGCCGTCGACACCCGGGAGGCCCAGGTCGAGCAGCACGACCCGGGGGCTGCGGTCGCGAACCGCCGCCAGGCCGGCCTCGCCGTCGGCGGCGTGGATGAGCCGGTAGCCCTCCTGCTCGAAGTACATCCGGACGAGGTCGGCGATCGCCTCCTCGTCCTCGATCAACAGCACGGTCCCCCGGGTGGTCACATCGGCCTCCTCTTCGATCGATCCTCGGCGCGGGGTGTTCGAGGACTGTTAGGCGCCTGCGAAATCATCGAGTGGCACCTCCTCCACGATGGCCGTCGTCCGGCCGTGCTCCCAGCGGATCTCGACGGGGTCGCCCGGTCCCACCTCGCGGCGCAGCAGCGCCAGACCCACCGGCGCCCGCAGTGCCAGGGACTCCCCCACCGAGGTCAGCGTCCCCGCCTCGAGATCTCCCGCCACCACCGCCGCCCCCTCCGGCGGGATCACGTTGGCGGTCATCCTCAGTCCCCGCAGATGGCGGTTGACCCTGCCCCGCGAGTCGATGCGCGCCACCAGTTCCTGGCCCAGATAGCAGCCCTTGGTGAACGAGACCGCCTCGCCGACCAGGCCCGTCTCCTGGGGGATGGTGCTCCCGTCGATGTCGATTCCCATCAGCGGCTCTCCGGCCTCGATGCGGACCGTGGTCGCCGCCAGGCTCCCCGCCCGGCGCACCCCGTCGGCCACCAGTCGGGCCGCCACCGCCGCGGGCACCAGGTAGCGGGGCAATCCGCCCAGTGGCATGGCGGCCACCGGGCCGGCATCGTCCCAGCCCCAGCCGGCCGGGGCCTCGACCCCGGCCGACTCCAGAACGGCGGCGGACGCCGGACCCCACACCTCGGACGCCGGATCGCCCGCCTCGATGGTGGCCTCCACCCGGAACCGGAACCGGGCGAGCGCCGCCGCCAGCGCCTCCCCGCCCCCGGGGTCGGCGGCCAACCCCGCTTCGCCAGGACCCCGCAGCACCCAGACCATCGAGGCCAGCTTGCCGCCCGGCTCCAGCAGGAAACTGCGGGCCACCCCACCCTCGGGGATGCCTGCGATGTCCTGGCTCAGCAGGCCGTCGAGAAAGGACACCGCAGCGGGTCCCCTCACCCAGACGATCTCGTGAGCCGGCCGCACCACCGCGGCTGCGCTGCGGAGGGCGAGGTACTCGCCGGTCACGTCCCCGAACGACGGCTCAGACATCTGCGGCTCCCGCAATGGCCTCCAGCACCGCCCCGGCCTTGGCGAGGCATTCCCGCCACTCGGCGGCGGGAATGCTGTCGGCCACCACCCCGGCTCCCGCCTGCACCCAGGCCTTGCCGCCGGCGGCCACCATCGTCCGCAGTGCGATGGCGGTGTCGAGGTTGCCGGAGAAGTCGAGGTAGCCGACCGCCCCCGCATAGGGGCCCCTGGCGACCGGTTCGAGCGTGTCGATGATCTCCATGGCCCGCACCTTGGGGGCTCCGGTCACCGTGCCGTGGGGGAAGGTGGCTCGCAGCACGTCGACCGGCCCCACCCCGGGCCGCAGCGTGCCCGACACCCCCGAGACGATGTGCATCACGTGGCTGTAGCGCTCGACCACCATCAGTTCGTCCACCGAGACCGACCCGTACTCGCTGACGCGGCCCAGGTCGTTACGGGCCAGGTCCACCAGCATCACGTGCTCGGCGCGCTCCTTGGGGTCGGCGAGCAGTTCCGCCTCGAGGGCGGCGTCCTCGGCGGGGGTGGCCCCCCGGGGCCGGGTCCCGGCGATGGGCCGGCTGTGGACCCGGCCGTGACGGGTGCGCACCATCAGTTCGGGCGACGAACCGGCGATCGCCAGGCCCTCATGCCGCAGGAAGAACAGATAGGGCGAGGGGTTGATGAGACGCAGTGCCCGATAGACGGCGAAGGGGTCGCCGTCGAAGTCCACCTCCAACCGCACCGAGGGGACCACCTGGAAGGCGTCGCCGGCCCGGATGTGCTCGATGGCGCGCACCACGCCCGCCTGATACTCGGCCCCGGTCACCGAGGGGACCGTGTCCGGCATCTTCCCGAACGACGGCACCGGCCGCACCTCCCGGCGCTCCTGCTCCCCCAGGGCGGCGGCGGCGGCCTCCAGGCGGGCGACCGCCTCGGGGTATCCGGAGGTGTCGCCACCGGGCGTGAGGACGTTGCGGACCAGGGTGATCGTGTGGGTGAATCGATCGAACGCCGCCAGGGTCCCCACCGCCTGCCAGGCCATCTCGGGGAGGCCCCGATCGTCGGGCGGCATCCCGGGGAGGTGCTCGATGTAGCGGACGGCGTCGTAGCCCAGGTAGCCGACCAGGCCGCTGTGCAGCGGCGGGAGGTCCGGGAGATCGGTGGTTTCATAGGCGGCCAGCAGCGCCTCGAGCACTTGCAGTGGGTCGCCGCCGGCCACCTGCGGCCCGGTGCCGTCGATGACCGATCTCCCGCGGCGGGATGCCACGGTGAACAGCGGGTCCCACCCGATGAACGACCAGCGCGCCCAGCGGTCTCCCCCCTCGACGGACTCCAGCAGGAAGGCCGGCCCCGACCCGGCGAGCCGCTCGAACACTCCAACCGGCGTGTGGCGATCGGCGAGCAGATGGGCGCGCACCGGCACCATCGCACGCGACGCCGCCAGGACGGCGAACTCCTGGCGGGATGGGGTCACCTGCATGGCGGCCAGGGTAGGTGCCCGATCAAGAGTTGAACGGAAGCTCCGGGAGCACCCGCTGGAACCAGCGATTCAACGCGGTGATCTCACCGGTCACCATCAGCACACCGAACAGCGCCAGCAGCACCCCCGACACGATGGTGATCGCCTTCAGGTGCTCGCGGAACCAGGTGAGCGCCCCGTACAGCTTGTCGATTCCGATGGCGAAGAGGACGAAGGGAACCCCGAGACCGAGGCCGTAGACCGCCAGCAGGACCATGCCCTCCGCCACCGTCCCCTGGATGGCGGCGATCGTCAGGATCGAGGCCAGCGTCGGGCCGATGCAGGGCGTCCATCCGAACCCGAAGGCGACCCCCATGACCGGCGGGGCCCAGATCCCCAGCCGGGAGGGGCGCACCTCCACCCGGCGCTCCCGCATCATCGGCATCAGAAACATCGGGTTCCAGATGGCGGTCACCGCGATGAACAGGCCGAGAGCGATGATGAGCCACCCGCCGATGGTGTTGAACAGGTCGGAGTTCTGTAGGAGCCGGCGCCCGAAGGTGGTGGCCGTCGCCCCCAGGGCCACGAAGACGGAGGTGAACCCGAGGACGAACAGCAGCGAGACCCGCAGCATCCGCCTGCTGGAGGTGTCGCCCTCGGCGATTTCCTGAGCCGAGTAGCCCGACATCATCGACAGGTACCCCGGCAGCAGCGGGAGCACGCACGGGGAGAGGAAGGACAACCCGCCGAACACGAACGCGATCAGCAGAGTTGCGATGTTGAGGGTCTCGATCTCCACGCGCCTGCTCCACTCGCCGGGTTCGGGGCTACAACGGTACCGGCAATCCACATGTTCCCGGTAACCTCGCCGCCGATGCCCACCACCACCGACCCGTCATGAGGGGCCTCCTCCGCCACCTGCGCCCCTCGGTCCCCCTGGAGCGGCGCGAGAAGGGCATCCTGGCGCTGTTCGCGGTGGTGACCTTCACACAGGGGTGGACCGGTGCGGTTCTCACCCACGCGCTTCCGTTCGTGCGGGACTCCTTCCTGCTCGACGACGGCCGGGTGTTCGGGATGCTGTCCACCGTCCGGGCGGTAGCGCTGATCGGGCTGATGTTCTCCTGGTGGGGCGACCATCGGGGGCGCCGCACCCCGCTGCTGGTGGCATTCCTGATGCTGGGCGCCTTCAACCTGGCCACCGCCTTCGCCCCCAGCTACCCGGTCTTCCTGTGGCTGCAGGCGGGCGCCCGGGTCGGAGGGATGGCGCTGGCGGCACTCACCGTCGTGGTGTTGGCAGAGGAACTCAATCCCGGGGTGCGCGGCTACGGCCTCGCGGTGGCCGCTCTGTTCACCGCCATGGGGACCGGGTTCGGCCTCTTCGTGCGCATCCTGGGCGGGAGGTCCGCTGAGGGCTGGCGCCTGCTGTTCGCCCTCAGCGCCATCCCGATCCTGGTGCTCCCCTTCCTGGCGAAGCGGCTGCGAGAGTCGCGCGCCTACCGGCAGCGGGCGGCCCGGCCGCCGCTCGCCGAGGTGTTCCGCGCCGGGATGGCTCGCCACTTCTGGCCGATGGCGCTCCTGTCGATGGCGGTCTCGGCCTTCACGGCCCCCGCCGCCAACCTGGCGCTGGTCAGGATGGAGAACGAACTGGGGTGGTCGGCCGGCGCCGGTTCGCTGATGCTGGCGCTCACCAGTGCCCCCGGCGTCATCCTCGGATTGCTGGCCGGCGGCCGGATGGCCGATCTCATCGGGCGGCGCCCCACCGAAGTGGCGTCCGCCTTCGTGGGAGTGAGCGGCGGGATCCTCTTCTACTTCTCCACCAACCCGTGGCTCATGGCGGTGGGCATCTTCGTCTCGATGGTCGGCTCCTTCGCCTTCGGCCCGGCCTTCGGGGCCCATCGCACCGAGTTGTTCCCCACCCGGATCCGGGCGACCGCCGGCGCCTGGATGGTCAACGCCAGCATCCTCGGAGGCCTGCTCGGGTTTGCCGCCGGCCGCTTCGTCGTCGACGCCTGGGGGATTCCGATCACCATCGCCTCCCTGGGGGCGATGCTGCTGGCGGCCACCTCTCTGGTGCTGCTGGTGCCCGAGACGCGGGGGATCGATCTCACCCTGGACGATGAAGGGGGCCCGACGGACTGGATCGCCGCCACGCCAGTGTGAGGATCCGCGCTCCCATCAGTCCCACCATCGCCCACCACACCCCGGCCAACCCCCACCCCAGCGGCAGCACCAGGGCCAGCAGACCCACCCCGAACAGGCCCGCCGCCAGCGTCGCCGCCGCCAGGAACCCGAAGTCGCCCGCCCCCAGGAACACCCCGTCCCACACGAACACCAGCGCCGACAGCGGCATCCCTGCCACCAGGAACCAGTAGACCCCCCGGATCGCCTCGATCACCCCCGGCTCCCGGGTGAACCACTCCGGCAGCCACGGCACCGCCCCCGCCACCAATCCGGCCAGCACCACGCCCACCCCGACCCCGAGAAACGCCAGCCGGTCGGCGATCCGGCGGGCCTCCGCCAACTCCCCGGCGCCGCGCCACCTGCCGATCAGCGCCTGGGCGGCGATGGCGAGCGAGTCCACCGCCAGCGCCAGGAACAACCACACCTGGAAGACCACCTGGTGGGCGGCCACCGCCGTCGACGAGGGAGGGTCGATGCGGGTGGCGACGCCGGTGGCATAGGTGAAGAACCCCAGCAGGGCGGCGGTCCGGATGGCGATGTCCCGCCCGGCGCTCAGAAAGGGGCGAACCGCGCTGAGCGGGACCCGGCCCACCACCAGGCCCATCCGCTCCCTGCTCCGTCCCAGCAGGAGCACCCCGAACCAGGCGGCCCCCATCCACTGGGCGGCAACGGTGGCCCAGGCGGCTCCGGCCACTCCCCATCCCATCCCGAAGATGAGGAGCGGATCGAGCACCAGGTTGACGGCATTGATCCCCAGCGTCACCGCCAGCGGGCTCCTGGTGTCCTGGTGGCCCCGGTAGATCCCATGGGCCGCTCGCACCAGCAGCACGGCGGGCGCCGCCAGCGCCCTGATCCGGATGTAGGTGGCGGCCTGGGCCCGCAGCGCCCCGTCGGCTCCCATCAACCCGAGGATCGGCCCGGTCAGCCCGATCAGCACGACCGTCACCCCGACCCCCCCGATGACGGCGACCATCAACGCAGTCATCGAGGATCGCCCGGCTCCGGTCCGGTCCCCGGCCCCGACAGCAGCCGCCACCAGGCTGGTCGTGGCGTACTCGAGGAAGTTGAACCCGAAGAAGGCCAGTCCGAAGACGGCCGCCGATACCCCCAGCGCCCCCAGTTGGGTCTCGCCGAGCCTGCCGACGAAGGCGGTGTCGACCAGGCTCAGCAGCGGGTCGGAGACGAGCGCTCCGAGCGCCGGGAGGGCCAGGGCGGCGATCGCCCGGTCGTAGGGGCTTCGCAGGGACCAGGGCCGGCTCGTCACGGTGCAGGCGTCTTGCCCGGGTAGGCGCAGCGATCTCGCAGCGGGCACTCCCAGCACCGCGGGGTCTTGGCGTCGCACACATCCCGGCCGAACTGGATGTACCGCATCGAGATGCCTCCCCACTCCCGCTCCGGGTGGAGTGCCTTGAGGGCGGACTCGATACGGACGGGGTCCTCGTCGGCCACCAACCCGAGGCGGTTGCTCACCCGCTTGACATGGGTGTCGACGGCGATGGCGGGAACGCCGAACGCCTCGGCGAGCACGACGCTGGCGGTCTTCCGGCCGACCCCCCGCAGGGTCACCAACTCGTCGAGGTCGCCCGGCACGACGCCCCCGAACCGCTCGCCGAGATCGGCGCTCAGCGCCTGGATCGATCTGGTCTTCTGGCGGTAGAAGCCGGTGGAGAAGATGACCTCTTCGACCGCCTCAGGGTCCGCCGCCGCCAGATCCGCCGGCTCCGGCCACCGGCGGAACAGCACCGGGGTCACCTTGTTCACCTGCTCGTCGGTGGTCTGGGCGCTCATCACGGTGGCCACCAGCAACTGCCACGGGTCCCGATAGGCGAGGGCGGTGCCGATCGCCGGGTACCGCTTCTTCAGTCGGTTGAGGATGGTGCGAGCGTTGCGGCGAGCTGCGGAGGTGGGATCGGGGCCGGCGGGCATGGGCGGCGATGGTACCCCGGCGCTCCTCGGGTAGCCTGCCGGTGGAGGCGGGACCGGACCCGCCGTCCACCGATGGTCCGAAGCGACTCTCGGTAGCGAGACCGGAGCAGCGACACACCTGGGAGTGAGGGACCGATGGGCCGAGGCGCCGACCTGCTGAGAGAGGCCGTGATCACCGACGGCCGGGTGATGGGGTCGTTGCTGCTGGTGGACGGGTTCCTCAACCACCGGGTCGACCCGCCGCTGCTCGACGCCATCGGGGCGGATCTCGCCGAGCGGTTTGCGCCCGCCGGCCCCGACGTGGTGGTGACGGCCGAGGCCAGTGGCATCCCGCCGGCCCTCACCTGTGCCGTCCACCTGGGGGTCCCGATGGTGTACGCCAAGAAGTACCTGGGACCCGGCGACCGCAACGTGTTCTTCCGCGAGGTGGTCTCCCCCACCCGGGGTGCCGAGTACCGAGTGGAGATCGCCCGCAGGGTGCTCGGGGCAGGATCGCGGGTGCTGATCGTCGACGACTTCCTGGCCGGTGGCCGCACCGCCGAGGCGCTCGGCGAGATCGCGGTCGAGGCGGCCTGCCGCGTGGTTGGCTTCGGGTTTGCGATCGAGAAACGATTCACCGGCGGCCGGAGCCGACTCGAGAGCCACGGTTGGCGGGTCGAGGCGCTCATCACCGTGACGTCCCTGGAAGCCGGCGTGGTCGCTCTCGCCGATTGAACGCCTCCGGTGTGGGTGAACCGGGTGAAGGGCCGCCCCACCCCAGGCCGCTAGGCTCACGGCCCGCACCACTGGGGAATCGAGTGGACCGGATCACCACACCACACGCCCGCACCGGACCGATCAAACTGGCCTTCCACGCCTCACGCATCATCATCGACGCCGGGGTCTTGATCGCCATGGGCGCCATGAGCATGGCCTTCGTGACCACCGGCGGAGCCGATGTCGATTCGCTGACCGCCGACGCCCTCCCAGTCATCTTCCTTCTGGCACCGGTCTTCCTCGTGACCATGCTGCCCGATCACACCAAGCCCATCCCGACGGCGCCGGCCTGGGTCGCCTTGGCCCTCGGGATGGCCGCCTTGCCCTACGCGGTCGTGAAGTACCTCGACGCCGCCAACCTGGCCACGACCCTCGGCGGGAGCGTCGGAATCGGTCCTCGACTCCTGGTCTTCGGCACGTTCGTGACCCTGGTAGGGATCGGCATCGGCCTCGCCGGGGACATGCTCAAACTGCCCTCGGGGGCGACCTACCCGGCACGGCCGGCCGGGCCG
>JAHJML010000249.1 GCA_018821365.1 Actinomycetota bacterium
ATCGCGGCTAAGTGTGACGAAGTAGCTGCGCCCGCCAGAAAAGAACTCGATCTCGAGATCATCCCGTTCTTCTCTGAGCCGTCGCTCCCATCTCTCACGTTCCGCTTTGACGCCACCCATAAGACCTCATGCCTCGTTCGTCCAAAGCTCCGATGGAGCTAGATCACACAGCCACCATCGATATCGATGCACCGACCGGTGAAATAGTCACATTCGATGATGAATTTTATGCCCTGGAAGATCTCGTGAGGTGTTCCCAACCGTCTGAGTGGAACAGGAAGCAACATTTTCTCGAGCATCTCGGGGCGCATACCCTGGAGAATGGGCGTGTCGATGAACCCAGGAGCGATGACGCCGACGCGAATCCCGTGACGCGCGAGCTCAGCGCCCCACAGCTTCGTGTCGGCCACCAAACCCGCTTTGGCGGCCGAGTAGTTGCTTTGGCCCATGTTCCCGTGCCGGGAAACCGAGCTGATGTTGACGATGACGCCCGGTTTGGTGCCGGATTCGACCATGTGAGCGGCGACCTCTCGAGTGCACAGAAACGGCCCGGTGAGATCGACATCGATCACCGATTGCCACTTCTTCAGGCTCATTTTGCGTGCTTTCTTCGTCTCTTTGTCGAGCTTGACGAGCAGTCCGTCTCTGAAGATTCCCGCGTTGTTGACGAGCCCGTTGACCGTGCCAAATGCATCGACGGTCTCTTGGACCATCCGGATCACATCATCCTCGACGGCGACATTCGCAATCGTTGTAACCAGAGCACCGGCCACATCACTGGCTTCTTCAGCGAGACTGGCGAGGCCGTCCGCGTCGAGGTCCGAGGCCATCACGCTCGCCCCTTGTTTGGCGAGGTTCAGCGCAAAATAGCGTCCCATTCCGCTGGCAGCGCCGGTCACGATGATTTTCATTGCAGATATTTCCATTGTCTCTCTCCTTCTGTTCGCCACATCAGGGATATTTGCTGACACTCTGAGACCTCAAAACCGGGCAGTCTGTCAAGGGCCCTCACCGGCGCCAGGAGTTCCGCACCAACCCTGACACCTTGAATTGACGCGGGAGTAACAAAATGGGCATTCCCAAGATGAGATCATGCCGGAGATCTGGCACGATTCTTTCCTTGAATATCGTGCCAGATTCGTGCTATCATGCATACCGCTATGAGAAAGAAAGCCAGCCAGCACCGACAGAAGCTTGTCCATTTTGGAGAACGCCGCCAGCAGTTACTCCAAGTCCTTCTTGGCGAGCGAGGACCTTTGATTCGCGGCACGTTTGGAACCCGCGCCCGTAAATGCGGTAAACCGAATTGTCGGTGTGCGCAGGGCGTTCTACACACCTCCAAGTACTTGTCTGCCAGTCAGGACGGCGCGGTGCGGCAGATCCATATCCCCGCGGCCGATGAGCGGAAGGTTGGCGCGGGCGTCAAGCGATACCAGGCCTTTCAGCAAACACGAAAACAATTGGCCCTGGTCTCCAAGGAGGAGCTCGAGCTGCTCAGCCAACTCGAGGTGGAGTTGCTGGAACCTTACCCACCCGACAATCCCTTGCCGGCGCCAAAACGCCGCGGACGGAGGTCACATGGAAGTGACGATTCAAGTGCCTGAGATTTCGGACGATACCGCCTGTGAAAAGGACCACTATACGATTGGCGGGAGCCGGCTTTCTCAGTTCATCACCTACATTCGGAAAGTCTACCGGCTACGCGATCATCTCGCCGATATCACCGATGGTCGACAGGATCCGACCTATTCGACGCTCTTGGTCGCGTTGGCTGTTTTTTTCTGCGGGCTTCTTCGCATTCGTAGTTTCAATGCACTTGAACCAAGGCTGAAAGAAACCGGTTTCTTGAAGCTGGTCGGTGCCCCGTCCCACCTATCGCATCTGGGTTCAGCCGACACCGTCAGCCGTACTCTGCAATCGATGAACTTGAACAGCGTGCGGAATGTCGTGGTCGGCGTCCTGCGCAAAGCTGAGCGCAACAAAGTCTTTCGGGAAGGGTGGATCGGGTCCTACCGCTACGTCGCCATCGACGGTTGGGAACCCATCCAATCGTGGAATCGGCACTGCGACCACTGCCTTGTCCGCAAGGTGAAGAAGAAAGACGCTTCGGGAAAGGTGATAGAAGTCGAGCAGTACTACCATCGCTACGTCGTCGCGATGCTCATCGACGATCGGATGGATTTGGCACTCGACTTCGAACCGCTGTTGCCCTCTGACCTGCGCCCCGGACCTCTCAGAAACAAGGCCGACGAAGGCGAACTCACAGCGGCCAAACGACTGGTTCGGCGGTTGCGCCAGACCTATCCGTGGGTTGATGTGGTTGTGGCCGATGCTCTCTACGCCAACGGACCATTTCTCAGCCTGTTGAAGGAACTGGACCTGGGCGGGGTCATCATCGTCCGCAAATCCAGCGACGAACCGCTGAAGGAGGCGCTCGACCTTTGGGCTGACAAGCCCGCCGAGCAGACCTTCGAGGACAAAGCGAAAGGCGAGCGCATCGAATTGTGGGACTGCAAAGACATCGAAACCCTCGATACGTACGACGGCAAGATCCGGGTTGTCCGGGCTCAGGTTTCCAAAGCCGACAACGACACAGTTTCCACTTGGTGTGCCTGCGTCATAGGAAAACCTGGCAACCTGTCCCCTCGACAGGTACTACGAGTAGCTCGAGGGCGCTGGCACATCGAAAACACGGGCTTCCATCAGTGGACCAAACGCTGGCAGTTCGCACACGTTTTCACCCATGACAACACCGGAATGCAGGCGCTCTACTGGCTCTTCTTCTCGGCCTACGACCTTCTCACGCTGTTCCTCTATCGCCAGCTCAAATCGTACGGTCGCGATCGTGCAGAGGTCACACAGACTATCTCCCGACTGATCGACGAGTTGCGCGACGACCTCGCCCGTCTCTTCCTCTCGCCCTGGGACACCAGCTAGGCGGGTGCCGGCCCCGTGCGAACTCGGGCCGCGCGATTCTCCGGCATTGTCCAACGCCCGAACAGACCGACAGGAGGACCATGATCCCACCCGACAATTAAAACCAGATTCGACCAGCGCCCGCGTGTGCGCTGGCGAACCCACCCCGGTCAAAATCGCCGGGGCGCCACAAGACGGAGGAAACCGTCTCGCGCCCGATGCGGAACTCCTGGCCGCGGGTTTTTGCGGTGGTATTGCACGGAGCCCCTGTTGTACAATCGGGACGGTTTAGCCGGCGAAGGCCAGAACCGGGTGAATCGGGGCGGTAGCTGGAACAACGACGCGTCGAACGTGCGGTCTGCCAACCGCAACAACAACGCGCCGGGCAACCGCAACAACAACCTCGGCTTTCGCCTTGCCAGCTCGGATCACGCCAGAACCGCCGCGCTCAAGGGTTCGGCGGCCGTGCTCGATCCGACCAGCCGGCGAACCGGGACGGCGCTCTCTCAGGTGAGTGGCCGGACGAAGAGTGCGCCCCCGCGGTGCTCGAGGCCGACGCCTTGCTCGACCGCGGGGGCATCGTTCTGGCTGTCGCCGTCCGGCGCTCATCTACTCGCCGAACAGAATCGCACGGCGGAGCGAGAGGGTGCATGCGCCAGTGGCGTAACCCAGCAGGCCGTTGACGCGGGCGCGGTAGGTCACGGGGTCGATGCGTCGCGCGGCGAGATCGCGTTCGGCGCGGTGCAGCTTGCGGATCAACCGCTGTCGTGCAGGCCCGCCCAGGCGAATCGTGCCCCGGAAGATGCGCATTCCGAGAAAGGGGACACCGACGGTGTGCCGGTAGACCGCCGACACCTCGCGCTTGAGGGTGAGCCGAAGCTCGTCGGCCAGGTGGCGCTCGAGCCGGTCGTGGAGGTTCCACAGAGCGCACTTGTCGTCGCCGAAGACCAGCAGGTCATCCATGTAGCGACAGTAAGTGCCTCCCTCCATTCGGTGGAGGATCCAACGGTCCACCGATCCCAGAAAGACGTTGGCGAGGTGCTGGCTGGTCAGGTTGCCGATGGGCAAGCCGATTGGCCCATCGCCGCGGTTGGTCACCGCCCCGTTGTCGAGGATCCGGTCCAAGACAGCCAGCACGCGATCGTCGCCGACGAGTCGGGTTACCCGACCGCGGAGCAAGGTGAGATCGATGGTCTCGAAGTAGTGGCGGACGTCGGCCTTGAGCGTGTAGCTCCGACGCCGCAGGTGCCGCTGCGCCGAGGCGATCGCCCTGTGCAACCCGAGCCCACGCCGACAAGCGAAGCTGTGCGGCGTAAGCACCCGCTCGAAAACAGGCTCGAGCACGGCGCAAAGCGCGTGGTGGACGACGCGGTCGCGAAATGGGGCGGCCGAGATGATCCGGCGTTTGGGCTCGTAAATGACGAAGTGCCGCAACGGGCCAGGTTGGTAGGCTCCTGATCGGAGCTGATTGCGAAGCAAGATGAGGTTGGGCTCGAGGTCGACGAAGAACCGGCACGTGTCGTCGCTGGCGCGATTGGCCCGGCGGGCGCGATGCGAGGCCGCGAGCAGCGATGGGAACGATGTGGCCCGCTCGAACAGGTCGG
>JAHJML010000291.1 GCA_018821365.1 Actinomycetota bacterium
CGCAACGGGAAAACGCGAGCTGGGTGCGTATGGAGACCTGGTTGCGCGCCATCGCGATGAGATCACGGCGGCAGCACAGGCGCTTCTGGTGGCGGATCGCCCATCGTCCTGATTGTCGTCCGAATTCGAAGTAGTTAGCTCAAGGCTCAACGAATCGCTGACCGACCTGCTCTAGCAGAGACCCCTCAGGTCCCGGCAATCTCCCCGCCCACCCCATTCTCATTCCGCACCAGCGCTTTCCCCGCCTTGGTCTTGATGTCGTCGATCATCGACAGAATGCAAGGGATCACCACGAGCGTCAGGATCGTTGAGAACAGAAGCCCCCAGGCGATCGTGTTGGCCAACGGCCGCCACACCGCGGAGCTTCCACCCAGGCCAAGCACCGTGGGAAGCAGACCGCCTATGGTAGTAACGGATGTCAGGATGATCGGCCGGAGACGTTTCCTGCCGGCTTCGATGATCGAATCCCAACGGTCGGCTCCGGCGCGGCGGGCGTTGTTGATGAAGGAGATCATGACGATCGCGTCGTTGACCACAATCCCCGCGAGGGCCACCACGCCAAACAGCGTCACGATGCTGAATTTGTCGCCGCCCACCAGAAGGCCGATCATCGCCCCGATGAAGGCGAACGGAACCGTGCTGATGATGACCAGCGGCTGGATGTAGGACTTGAACTGCGTGCCCAGGATGAGATAGATCAGCACCAATCCGATGGCGAAAAGCTTGGTGATGCCCGCGAAGGCTTCGGTGAATTCCTCGAACTCGCCGCCCACCTCCAAGTTCACGTCCTGGTAGCGGCGGGCGATGGTTTCGAACTGCGCGGTCGCCGCCCCAACGGCTTTGTCGATCGAGGTCACTGCTTCATCCACATCGGCAGCCACGATGACGGTCCGGTTCAGATTCCGGCGTTTGATCTCGGTTGTCGCCGTGTGAATGGAGATATCGGCGATGTCGGCCAAAGGTATGGTGTTCCCGTTCACGGTCGATATCCGTAAAGCCGCGATATCTGCCAGGGAATTGTGCGCACTCTCTTGGAACTTGACGATGACATCGATGTCCTCGTCTCCGTCGCGATAGGTCGTGGCCGTCAGACCTGAGATGGCCGTCCGGAGTTCGATCCCGACCTCCTGCGGCGAGAGCCCCGACAGAGCCGCGCGTTCTTCATCGACCCGGATCCTGATCTCCTGCTTCCCCTCCGGGAAGTCGTCCCGGATCGCGTACACCCCCTCGGTCTTGGAGAGCACGGCCTTGAGATCGGCGACGGCTGCCTTCAATTCGTCCATGTACTTGCCGGACACCCGAATGCTTACCGGAGCGCCCGCCGGGGGACCGCCGGAAGGCTTTTCGATGTCGAGTGAGGTCAGGCCGCTGATTGTGGCGATCCGGTCCCGCAAATCGGCAATGACCTCATTCACGCTGCGGTCGCGAGCGCCTCGGCCGACCAGGTTGACGACCACCTGACCGACGTTCTTGCGCAGGGTCCACTCGTCGTGTCCTTGATAGAGGCCGGCGTGCGATTCAACGTACTTCAGCTCGTCCTTGGGGAGCTTGAGCGCCTCGGCCTCGATCTTGCCCAGGACGCGATCCGTTTCCTCCAGAGACGTGCCCTCGGGCAGTTTGACAAGGACCGAGAAGTAGTCGAGGTCCTCGGAACCGAACATCTCGACACCCACCAGAGGAACCAAGCTCACCGCTCCGATCAGAAGCACGATTGTGCTGGCAATGACCACGTATCGCTTACGGAGACAGATTTCCAAGAGATGTACATACCTGGCACGCAACCAAGCGTAGAAGCGAAACTCGGGTTTGGCATGGTGCGTTGAGCGTTTGGTCCAATCCGCGATGTGGGAGGGCAAGAAGACGGTCGCCTCGAACAGCGAGGCGAGGAGCGCCAGGCTGACCACCAGCGGGATCACTCGCATGAACTTTCCCATGATGCCGGGGATCAACATGAGAGGCACGAAGGCGGCAATCGTCGTCAGAATTCCGGAGGTGACAGGACCGAGGACCTCGTCCGCCCCGCGGATGACCGCTTCCCTGAGGGGAATGCCCTCTTGTCGATATCTGTGCACGTTCTCGATCACAATGATCGCGTCGTCCACGATGATGCCGAGAACGATGATCATCCCGAAGACGGTCGATCCGTTGATCGAATTGCCGGTCCAGTACATCAAGATGAACGCGATCAGAAACGAGATCGGAATCCCCATCCCGGCCAGCAGTGCATTGCCTGGCCCCAGGAATAGGTAGAGCAGCACGAATATGAAGACGATGCCGAAAATCGCATTGTTTCGCAGAACCCCCAGGATGTCACGAATGTGGCGGGTCGTGTCGATCGTGACTTCGTATCCAATCCCCGGAGGGCTGTCCGCGCGGTAGCGTTCGACCAGCTGCTTGATCTCATGGACCACGTGGAAGGTCGAGCCACCTGCTTTCTTCGACACCGAGATCGTGATCGAAGGCTTGCCGTTGACGCGCGAGAGGACGGAGGTCTCCGCCCGAACGGGGCGCACATGGGCAACGTCAGAAAGACGAACGATGTTCCCAGCAGGTCCTGCCTTGAGCACCACCCCCGCGATTTCCTCCGGCGATTCACTCACCTATGACCTCGGCTATTATGCAATATTACTCAAAGCAGAGCAGGGGTTTGGA
>JAHJML010000175.1 GCA_018821365.1 Actinomycetota bacterium
GGGGCGTTCCTGCGGACGCCGAGCACGCCGATGCTCCCGGGTACGGCATCCCCGCTGATGCCGGACCCGGACTGGAGGCCTTCGACGAGGCTCCCTTCGCCGAGTCCCTCGAAGCCGACGGTGACCCTGGCCTGGTTGGTCTCGGCACCGGCAACCAGGCCGCCCACGGCGAGGGCTGCCGCCAGAAATGCGGCAGCGATCGTCCAAGCGTATTTCCTCACGGGTCCCTCCGCGGTGACGTGACTACTCTGAGTGGTCAGAATACCGCCGAGAGCATGATCGACAAAGAGCCAGATGGCGATCGTGCAGGAGGACTAGTCAGGCGGCCGCAGGTGGAGTCGGGTCGGGAGACCCGCCGGTTCACGGCTTGGGCGGCATCGGGAGGAATGCCGAGGTGCGGCGGACGTACTCGGCATAGCCGGGGCGTCGTTCGCCGATGGTCCGTTCGAGCATGGCGACCCCACTGACCCTGAGCAGCAGGACCGACATGACGATGGGGCCGACCACCGTCCACCAGACGCCGGACTCGGCGGCCACGATCCAGATCCCCCACCAGATCAGGAAGTTGCCGAAGTAGTTGGGGTGGCGGGTGTAGCGCCACAGGCCCCGATCCATCACCCGACCCTGATTGGCGGGGTCTGCCTTGAAGCGGGCCAGTTGCAGGTCGCCGATCCCCTCGAACAGGACGCCGATCAGCCAGACCCCGGCACCGGCCGCCGCCATCCATCCCAGGTCCGGAGCATCGGGGATCTGGCCGGCCTGGACGGGGAGCGAGACGATCCAGATCAGCACCCCCTGCAGCAGGAACACCTGGGGGTAACTCCACCACCACCATCGGCTTCCCCACCTCTGGCGCATGGCGGCGTAGCGGTAGTCCTCGCCCTTGCCGAGGTTGCGCCACGCCAGGTAGATGGTGAGCCTGGCGCCCCACAGACTCGGCAGGAGCATCAGCAGCATCCGCCTGGCGTCGACTCCGTCGGCCATCAGGAACGCCGCCCAGGCCACCAGCACGAACCCGGTGCCCCAGAAGATGTCGACGATCCCGGCGTCCCCAATCAGCAGCGACACCAACCACAGCAGGGTGACGGCGACGGAGAGGACCACCGCCGAGACCCACAGCACGGTTCCCAGATCGGTCATGCCCCCCCTACTCGCCGCAGGCGTAGCCCCGCTCTTCGGCCGCCGCCGCCATCTTGGCGGCCATCCTCGGGAAGATCACCGAGTGGAACGGCGCCATCCCGAACCAGTAGAGCCGGCCGAGCAGGCCGCGGGGTTGGAAGCGGGCCGTCTGGAGGAGATCGCTCCCCTCGCCGGTGGGGACGATCTTCCACTCCAGCCAGGCCTCGCCGGGGAGGCGCATCTCGGCGTGGAGGCGCAGCATCTGGTTGGGGATGATCTGGTCGACCCGCCAGAAGTCGACGGCCTCCCCGACCCGCAACTGCTCCGGGTGACGCCTCCCACGCCGGAGACCGACTCCGCCGACCAACCGATCTGCGAAGCCGCGCAACTTCCAGGCCCAGTTCATCCCGTAGTAGCCGACGTCGCCGCCGATCCGGGTACAGGCCCAGTACATGTGGTGGGGGAGGGCGTCGGTGGGGATGAGTCGCTGGTCCTCGAAGAGGGTGCCGCCGCTCCAGCGGGGGTCTCCGGGGACGGGGTGGGCGGGACTCGACTCGGCATCCGACCAACGGGTCTCGGTGCCGGCGGGCAGCGCCGCCAGCGCATTGCGGACTGCCCGGCGGTAGGAGATCGGGTGATAGGGGATGGCGCCCGCCCCGGGCGTGTCCCCGACGATCACCTCGTGGCGGAGGCTCTCGACCAGAGGGCGGGCGACCCTGGTGGGGAGTGGCGTCACCAGACCCACCCACAGGGAGGACAGGCGCGGGGTCAGCAGCGGCACCGGCAGGATCAGCCTGCGACGGAGCCCTGCCTCCTCGGCGTAGATCTGCATCATCTCCTGATAGGTGAGGACATCGGGGCCGCCGACCTCGACGATCCGGGATTCGGCCGACGTATCGCTCGCCGCCGTCACCAGCAGATCGAGGATGTCTTCGACCGCGATCGGTTGGCATCGGGTGCGAACCCAGCGTGGGGTGGTCATCACGGGCAGGACCTCGGTCAGGTAGCGCAGCATCTCGAACGAGAGAGACCCGGACCCGATGATCACGGCAGCCCGCAGTTCGGTGACGGGCGTCGATCCGGATGCCAGGGTTGCGCCGACCCTATGACGGCTGGCGAGGTGCGGAGACAGGTCCTCCTGCTCGGGACCCAGACCGCCCAGGTACACGACGCGGAGCATTCCGGCATCGGCGGCGGCGTCGCGGAAGTTGGCGGCTGCCTGCTGGTCGATAGCGGCGAACTCCTTGCCTGCGGCCATCGAGTGCACCAGGTAGAACCCGGCGTCGCACCCCGCCGCCACCTCCTTGAGGCGAGTGGCATCGAGGACATCCCCCTCGGCGACGGAGACGC
The DNA here is from genome assembly GCA_018821365.1 of Actinomycetota bacterium. Lineage (GTDB taxonomy): Bacteria > Actinomycetota > Acidimicrobiia > Spongiisociales > UBA11373 > JAHJML01. Next base: position 2,470 of record JAHJML010000175.1, read on the forward strand.
GGTCGCGCCAGGGGAGGTCGTCGAGTTTCTCGGGATGGCGCGCCAGACAGGTCACCTCGTGTCCTGCTGCGAGCAGCCTGGGGACGAGGCGCCCTCCGATGTAGCCGGTGGCACCGGTGACGAGAACGCGCATCGCGAGCGAGACCCTAGGCATGGTCCGGTCGCTACTACGGCTCACTTCAGGTGGGCCGACTAGCGTCCGATGCCGTCAGGGTGCAACAGAGGAGGCAGGCCGAGTGAAGGTCTGTCACGTCATCCATGATCTGCGCCGCGGCGGCGCCGAGCATCTGCTGGTCGACCTGGCGGGTGTCGCGGCGGGATACGGCATCGAGATGTCGGTGGTGAGCCTGATGCCGACCGCCGGGCACGGCTACGCCGATGCCCTCCGCCGCGCCGGAGTAGAGGTGCGCTCGCTGGGATTGCGGTCCCGATGGGACCCGCGGGCCGGCTCCGAACTGGCCGATGTGCTGCGAGAACTCGGGTCCGATCTGGTCCACAGTCACATGAAGCATGCCGATCTGGTGGCGGCCCGCGCCGCCACCACCCTCGATCTGCCGATGGTGTCGTCGCTTCATGTGATGGAAGACGGGGTCGGAGGACTAGGCCGCTTCAAGCGGCGACTCGCCATGCGGGCCAGGGATCGATCGGCGGTGCGAATACTGGCCGTCTCCGGGGCTCTGCGGGAGTGGTATCTCGGTCTGTCGGGCCGCGATCCGTCGACGGTGCTGGTGCTCCACAACGGCGTGCCCGCTCCACCCGATTACCCGCCCGGCCACCGGGCTGCGGTGAGGGCCTCGCTCGGAGTTCCCGACGACTCGGTGATGGCGGTCACGGTGGTGATCCTGCGGCCCGGCAAAGGGGTCGACGATCTCCTGGCAGCCGCCGCCGCTCTGCCGCCCGAACCGGACATCCGGTTCGTGATCGCCGGAAGCGGTCCCGAAGAGAATCGGCTCCGCTCCGAGGCGGGACGGCTCGGCCTGCTGGGGGAGCGGGTGCTGTTCCCCGGGTTCACCGAGGACGTGGCGGGCCTGCTCGCCGCCGCCGATCTGCTGGTGCACCCGAGTCATGCCGACGCCCTGGCGACGGCCGTGATCCATGGGATGGCCGCCGGACTGCCGGTGGTGGCCACCGACGTCGGGGGAACCGGGGAGATCGTCGAGCCTGGTCACGGGGTCCTGGTTCCGGCCGGCGACCCGGAGGCGTTGGGGGCGGCCATCGGCGAATTGGCGGGCGATCCACCGCGGCGCCAGGCGATGAGTGAGACGGCGCGGGAGCGTTTCGCTGCGGAGTTCGACATCCGGGTGTGGGCCGGCCGTCTTCGCGACGTGTACCAGGAGGTGCTCTCCGAGCGCTGAGGGGGCAGGGGTCACGGCGGTTGTGCGTATCATCGGCGGCGCCCATGCGACCTCGAGACCTCCTCACCCGCCCTCTCTATCGAGCCTATGAGAACCAACTGCTGCGTGGACTGGATCGCTCGCTGCTACCGCAGCACATCGGGGTCATCCACGACGGGCACCGCCGCTTCACCCGGGCCACCGGCCTCCCCGACTACGCCGCCGGATACCAACGGGGCATGGACAAGTTCCTCGAGTTCGTCGGATGGTGCGGCGAACTCGAGGTGCCGGCGGTCACCTGCTGGCTGCTCTCCAAGGAGAACCTGAGCCGCCCCGAGTCGGAGTTGGTCCCCTACTTCGACGTGCTGGCCGGGTTGTTCGATCGCCTGCCCGACTCGCCGGGAGCCAAGGGCGTCTGCATCAAGGCCATCGGCAGTCTCAACCTGCTCCCCGATGACCTGCGCGCCGCGGTGGAGCGGATGGTGGAGCGGAGCAACGGAGGGGAACGGAGGGTGACCATCGCCGTCGCCTACGGGGGCCGGCAGGAGATCGTCGACGCCTGCCGGGACCTGATCGTCCGTCTGGCGTCCGAGGGAATCCCCGCCGAGGAGATCGCCGGGCACGTGGAGGCCGATGCACTGGCGGCCCATCTCTACACGACCGACCTCCCCGACCCCGATCTGGTCATCCGCACGAGTGGAGAGTCGCGGTTGTCGGGGTTCCTGCTGTGGCAGGCGGCCTATGCCGAGTACGCCTTCACGGACGTCTACTGGCCTGCGTTCCGCCGGGTCGATTTCCTCAGGGCGCTGCGGGACTTCACCCGCCGCCACCGCCGCTTCGGCCAGTAGCCGCCCGGTACCGGTCGGAACCCCTGCCAGACCCGGGAACAGCCCAAGAGGACCGGTCATGCCGGGTGGCCTGAACCACCACACAGAGGTGCTTCAGTGCACCGCCGGCGCCGGATCGCCTGGGGTCCGGGTGTCCCGTCAGTAGGTCACTTCTCCGAGGTGGGCGACGTCGGCGAACGAGGTCAACGCCAGGATGGAGGCCCCCGCCAGCGGGGTGGATGCCACCCGACTGATCGAGGCGTGCGGGGAGCGGAATCGCTCCCACTCCCACGGGGTCGGCTCCAGTCCAAGCAGGTGGCCGATCGCCACCGCATCGCTTCCCCCATGGGCGACGATCAGGACCCGTCCCGGGTCTTGGGGGATGTCCCACAGGTGGGCCTCGGGGCGGCCGAGCAAACCACGGTCGGCGAGGATCTGATCCATCGCCCTGGCGATCCGGTCGTGGAAGTGGTGGAAGGTCTCCCCTCCGGTGAATCCGTCCCACCACTCCTCCATGGGCCGCCGCCGTTCGGCCTCGAAGATCCGGTGTAGTTCCTCGATCGGGGTGTCCTTCCAGGCGTCGCCGGTGATCTCGGCGATCCCCTCGACGATCTGGGGGGTGAGTCCGGTGGCCTCGGCGATGGGAGCGGCGGTCTCGACGGCCCGCAACAGTGGCGAGACCAGCAGTTCGTCGTAGCGGCCGTCGCCGGAGATGCGGGCCGCCGCCTCGGCCGCCTGTCGGTGGCCGAGGACGGTCAGTCCCGGGTTGGGGACGGTGCGCCCGTTGGAGACCCAGGCGGGTTGGGCATGGCGGATGAAGACGAGTTCCACGAGGGGCGAGGGTAGCTACCCCAGGAAAGGCCCAGGCCGCCTCGCCGACTCACTCACGTCTCCTGATGGGGCACAATCGGGTGACACCGGGGCATGCCGGTCCCGGGTGCGTCCTAAGGTGTGCGGCGTGCCGAGTCGTCGTTCCGAAGAGAGTGTCTCGTGAAGGTCTCTGTGACCAGAGCCGCCTGGCGCCCGGTGGCGTATGTGCTGCTCGCCATCCCGATGGTGCTGCTCGCCGTCGACATGATGGTGTCCCACAAGTGGTTCCCCGAACCCGACAGCACCGAGGTCGCCGCGGTCCAGACGTTCGAGGACGGCTCCACCTTGGACACGACCATCCTGCAGTTGACGCTGGACGGGAAGGCCCAGCAGCGCCGCGAGGTCTTCTGGGGAATCTTGCTGATCACCGGGGGAGTGGCGGCGGCCGGGTGGGGCCTCAAGGACCTGCTCTCTCCGAGGAGGGTGTTGATCCTCGACAGCAGCTTTCTGGCGCTGCGGGTGGGCTCGCGGGTGCGCATGGAGCGCCGCTATGCGTGGAGCGAGGTCGCCGATGTCCGCTCCGGAGTGCTCGAGGACGAGGCCGGGAGGGTTCCGGTGCTCTCACTGCGGTTCACCGACGACTCGCTGCTGCCGCCCAACCCGTGGGGCGCCGTCGTGGACCCGCCCTGGCTGCACCTGTATGCGGACGAGTGGGACCGTCAGGCCCATGAGATCGCCCCGATGATCGAGGCCCACATCGCCCCATTCCGCTCCGGCAGCGGTCGGGAGATGCCGTGCTGATCGGCGCCCACGTCGGCAGCGACGACCCGATCGGGCACGCCAGGGCCAAGGGCGCCGACGCGGTTCAGATGTTCCTCTCCAACCCGCAATCGTGGAAGAAGCCACTGCCCCGCGACGACGCCGCCGACCTGATGGCCTCGGGCCTCGCCGTCTACGCCCATGCCCCCTACCTGATCAATGTGGGGTCGCCCAACAATCGGGTGCGGATTCCGAGTCGCAAGATCATCGAGGACACCGTGGCTGCGGCCGCCGCCGTTGGGGCCGCCGGGGTGGTGGTGCACGGCGGGCACATCGGCGACGACGAAGACCTCACGGTGGCGTGGGAGCGGTGGCGCAAGGCCCTCCAGTCGATCGACCTGGTGGTCCCGGTCCTCATCGAGAACACCGCCGGGGGCGGCAACGCTGCGGTGCGCCTGGTCGACCACTACGGCCCGCTGTGGGAGGCGATCGGGGATCTCAACGTCGCAGTGTGCCTGGACACGTGCCATGCCTGGGCGGCGGGGGAGGACCTCGAGACGGTGGTGGACCGGGTCACCGCTGCCACCGGGGGCATCGGCCTGGTCCACTGCAACGATTCCCGTGACC
>JAHJML010000176.1 GCA_018821365.1 Actinomycetota bacterium
CGGGGTGGGTCAAGGACTCCGAGGGCAACCGCCTGTTCCGCAACGACGGCGACGGCACCTTCACCGACATCACCGACGAGGCCGGCATCGTCGACGACGGGATCCGGGGGTTCTCGCCGTGCCTGGTGGACACCGACGGCGACCGCTACCCCGAGTTGCTGCTGGCGGCCGACTTCGGGACCAGCCGCTACTTCGTCAACAACCGTGACGGGACCTTCCGGGAGCACACCATCGGTGCGGGGACCGGCCTGGAGTGGAGCGGGATGGGCACGACCGTGGCCGACTTCAACGGTGACGGGTTGGTCGACTGGATGGTCACCGCCATCTTCGACGACGAGGCCGCCGGGCGGGGTGACGGCAACTCCCTGTATCTCAATTTGGGCCGCAACACCTTCGAGCAGAGCGCCGCCGCCCTCGGAGTCGACGACGGCGGGTGGGGGTGGGGACCTGCCGCCTTCGATGTCGATCTCGATGGGCTGATCGATGTGGTCGAGAACAACGGCTGGAACTTCGAGGCGTACACCAGCGAGTCCGCCAAGGTGTGGCTCCAGCAACCCGACGGCACCTTCGTGGATGGCGCCGCCGACTCGGGCCTCGACGAGTACCGACTGTTCGGTCTATCCACCATCGACTTCGACTACGACGGGGACGGCGACCGGGACATCGCCTTCACGGCTCCCAACGACGAGTTCCGGCTCTACCGGACCGATGCCCCCCCCGGGCGGGGATGGCTCGGAGTGACCCTCGACACCGCCGATGCCCCCGGGCTGGCCCCGGGGGGGATCGGCGCCGTGGTGCGGGCCACCGTCGGGGGCACGACGATGTCGCGGTTCGTGACCGGATGCTCCACCTACCTGGGCCAGGGCGACCCCAACCCTCACTTCGGCCTCGGGGCGGCGCACACGGTCGACGAACTGATCGTGGAGTGGCCGGACGGCACGGTCACCCGATTGACCGATGTCGCCGCCGACCGCATGCTCGTCGTTGCCCCGTAGCGGCCATCCGCCGTCGACCTTGGCCTCGAGTTCGGCGTTCTCGGCGGCGAGGGCCAGGATCGAGAGCAGGGCGACTCCGGCGATGGCGCGGGTGGCGATGGAGGTGGTCCCGGCTCCCGGTCCGAAGGCGCTCGCCAGTTCCTGGGCCATCGGGCCGACGTGGTCGACTCCCGGGTAGCCTCGGTGCATGTTCGATCGGCTGGTCGATGGGATCTGTGCGGCGCTGTGGAACCTTCACCCGGGGGAGGCCGTCTACCTGGGGAAGCACGAGTACGACGGCGTGGTGCCGGACCTCACCGGAGCGCACGTCGAAGCCGAGTTGGATCGGCTGCGGGGTCTGCGGGATCGGCTCGACGGCATGGACGGGTTGGATGCCGAGCAGGTGATCGATCGATCGCAGTTGGTGGCCGCGGTGGACTCGACGCTGATCGCCTGGGAGCAGATCAGGGGGTGGCGGGTCAATCCGATGACCCCGATTCCGCTGCTCGACATCACGTTGTATCTCACCAGGGGATACGCCCCTTTCGGTCATCGCGCCGAGCAGGCGGCGGCAGTGCTGGAGCAGGCTCCCCGAGTCCTCGATCAGGCACGGGCCTGCCTCGAACCGGTGGTGCCGACGGTGTTCGCCGAGTGGGCGATCCGGCTGGCCACCGGGATGGCCGAGTCCCTGATCCACGATCTGCCCGGGGAGGCAGGAGGTGATCCGGTGGCCGCCGGGGCGCTGACCGACGCGGGTGCTGCGGCGGCCGCCGCCCTTCGTGACTACGCCGCCTGGATCGAGACCGATCTGCTCCCCGCCTCCTCCGACGCCTTCGCCGTCGGAGGAGAGGTGCTCGAGGACATGCTGCGCCGGGGGGAGTTGATCGATCTGGACCTCGATGCGCTGCTGGCGATGGGCGAGGCCGATCTGGAGGCCAACCTCGATGCGCTCCATGCCGCCGCCGCCGAGGTCGATTCGAGTCTGTCGCCCGCCGAGGCCTACCGGGCTCACGTCGCATCGGTGCACCCGGCGGGCGGCGATCTCATCGAGGCTGCCGGCGGGATGCTCGAGGACATCCGCCGGTTCCTGGTGGAGCACCACATCATCACGATTCCCAGCGAGGTGCGGGCCGTTGTCGCAGAGACCCCCCGCCACCTGCGCTGGGCGTTCGCCATGATGAACACCCCCGGTCCCTACGAGACCGGTGCCACTGAGGCGTTCTACTACGTCACCCCGGTCGAACCAGATTGGCCTCCGGAGAAGGCCGAGGAATGGCGCAATGCCCTCAACCTGTACGCCCTGGAGGACATCTCCATCCACGAGACCTACCCCGGCCATTACGTCCACTTCCTCCACTACGACGCTGCCCCCACCGAGGTGTCCAGGCGGGTCGCCTCCTACGCGTTCACCGAAGGGTGGGCTCACTACGCCGAACAGATGATGTGGGAGGAGGGCTACCGCAACGGCGACCCAAGGTTCCACATGGCGCAACTGGCGGAAGCCCTGGTGAGGAACTGCCGGTTCGTGGCGGCCATCAGCATGCACGCCCACGGGATGTCCCTCGACGAGGCGACCCGGTTGTTCATGGATCACGCATTGTGCGACGAGACCCCGGCCCGGGCCGAGGCCGAACGGGGGGCGTTCGATCCCGGCTACTACTCCTACACGCTGGGCAAGTTGCAGATCCTGCGGTTGCGGGAGGACTGCCGCCGGGCGGAGTCAGGCTTCGATCTGCGAGCCTTCCACGACCGGTTGCTGTCGAGAGGGGCACCCCCGGTGGAGTTGATGCGAAAGGTCATGCTGTCGTCATGAGCCTGCCGCAGGGTTACCTCGACGAGTTCGCAGAACCGCTCGGGTACCTCGATTTCGCAGCCACCGGTCCGGTGTCGCGGCGGGTTCGGGCTGCTCTCGACGAACTGATGGGAATGGTGGCGGCCCCATCAGGAGGGACAGGGGAGATCGTGTTCTCCCGTTTTGAGGCGGCCACGGCTACCGCGGCAGCGTTCATGGAGGTCCCGGTCGATCGATTGGCCCCGATCCCGGTCACCTCCGAGGGCCTCTTCCATGCCGCGTTCGGACTGCTGGGGTTGGGAGGCAATGTGGTGGTCCCCGCCGGCGAGTTCCCCGCCAACCTGTATCCATGGTTGCGGGCCGCCGCGGCGGGCGGGCCGGCGGTGCGGATGATCGAGGTGCCGGACGGCCGGGTGACTCCAGAGCGGATCAGGGAGGCGGTCGACGCCGACACGCGGGCGGTGGCGGTGAGCCTCGTCGACTTCCAGACCGGTTTCCGGGTCGACCTCGACGGGATGCGCCACGCCGCCGGGGATGCCCTGCTGGTGGTCGATGCCATCCAGGGCCTTGGGGCGGTCCACCGGGGCATCGGTCCCGCCGATGTCATGGTGGCCGGCGGTCAGAAGTGGATGCGGGCGGGATGGGGGAGCGGGGTCATGGCACTCTCCGAGCGGGCATTGGATCGGCTGGCGCCCACCCTGAGCGGGTGGCGGGCCGTCGAGGATGCCCTCGAGACCCATCGTCGCGCACCCCATCCGGCCCTGGCCTCTGCCGGACGGTTTCAGGTGGGGACCCCGCCCATTCCGGGCGCCTTCCAGTTTGCGGCCGCGGTCGACGTGATCGAGTCGGCTGGAGTGCCTGCCATCGCCGCCGTCATCGCCGATCGAGTTGCGGCATTGGAGGAGGTGGTCCGATCGGCCGGCGCCGAGGTGATGGCGCCCTGGGCCTCCCCCGCCGAGCGGGCCGGGATCCTGTGCTTCCGGCTCCCCGGTGCCGACCCGGCCGCCACCCACACTCACCTGGCAGAGGCAGGGGTCTTGTCCTCACAGCGGGGGGATTGGGTCCGATTGGCTCCCCATGCCACGACCCGTCCCGAGGCGGCCGGCCTGCTGGCCGCTGCCCTTGGGAGCGGGTGACTAGTCAACTGCGGTGTTGGGCAATGGTCCCGATGTGACTGCAATGGGCATTGATTCAACCACGCTAAGTGGCATAAGGTGTCGAGGTCTGCGAGGGACCCATGCGACATCGACGAAGGCTCATACGTTCAGTGGTAGCGCTCGCCGCCCTGGCCCCGGCCGTGTTCGGATCGACGGCCGCCGGCGGGCAGACACCTGAACCGGGAATCACCCTGGCGGTCTCCATCGGAGGCGCCTCTGCAGTGGCACCCGGCCCCCGGCTCCCCGCAGGGTCCCCGATCACGCTGGCCTTCACGGCGACCAATGCCGGAACCGTTCCACTCGTCGATCTGGTGGTGGAGGACAGCCTCCTCGGGTGGATCGACTGCGCGACCCCGTCGCTCGATCCCGGCCAATCGGTTGTCTGTGAGCGGGACACCGAGACCGTCGCCGGCAGGTACCGGTCGCGGGCGGTGGTGTCGGCCTCCACTGCCGATGGGAAGCGGGTTCGCACCGCGGTGCGGGTCGGGTACCGGGGGATGCCCGAGGAGCACGTGGCCGCGCTCGACCTCGAGATCCTCCTCGATGGGAGGCCGTCGGGGTGGCCGGGTCCGACGCTGGCTGCCGGGGAGCAGGTGGACCTCACCTACCGGGTGCTGAATCGGGGGACGGTGCGCCTCGAGCGGATCGAGGTGGTGGATTCCCAGGGGATGGCGGTCGTCTGTCCGTCCCGGGCCGTCGATCCCGGGCAATCCGTGGAGTGCGCCGCGGTCGGCACGGCCATGATCGGCCGCCACAGGGAGCGTGCCGCGGTCCGGGCCTTCGGCCCCCACGCCACCAGGGTGCGGACCCGGTCGAGCTACCACTACCTCGGCGAGCAGCGGATTCTGCGGGCCGAGTTCAGCGGGGTGACCCTGGCCGGGAGCCTCCCCGCATCCATGGGACGCGGGCCCTTGGTGCGGGCCTCCCGCTCGATCCGGTGGGGAATCGACGTGACCAACACCGGAGAGGACGATCTCTGGGGTCTCTACGCCGAGGACCGTGACAAGGGGCGGATGACGTGCGGCGAACGCCATCTGGCACCCGGAGCCACCGTCCGCTGCACCATCCGGGGGCGGACGATCGCCGGACCGATGGAGGGCGAGATCACGGTCGCAGCCTGGGCGTCCGACGGGAGGCAGGTCACCGGCGCCTTCGAGCGCCATGCCTTCGGCTACCGGCCCGGTGCCGGCCTGCTGATCGAGACCTATGTGGACGGGTTCGACGCCGATGTGCATGCGGGGCCCCGCCGGCCGGTGGGGGAGCCGATCGAGTTGACCTATGCGGTCCACAACGTGGGCGAGACGAGACTGCGATCGGTGAGGGTCCGTGACGCCCTCTTCGGTGTCATCGACTGCCCGCAGCGGGTGCTGAGGTCGGGTGCGACGATGGTGTGCACCCACACCGAGATCGCCGAGTTGGGCTGGTGGGAGACCACCGGGACGGCCAGGGCCCGCAGCGACACCGGCGTGGTGAGCGACACCGACAAGACGTTCTGGCATGTGAGGGCCGTCGCCAGAGCCTCTCTCATCGGCCTGCGCGTCACGGTCGATGGGGTGAACACGGACCGCGAGAAGGCTCGGGTCTTCGTGGCCGGCGACATCGTCGAGATCGTCTACCTCGCCACCAACGACGGGAACAGCCCCCTGTGGTCGATGGAGATCCGGGACCCGAATGTGCCGTTTGCTGCGATGACCTGCACCGGGAGCAGCGACCTTTGGCCCGGGGACACCCTCAGATGCCGGGCCGCCATGGTGGTGCGGTCGGGTGAGCACTGGGACGAGATCGAGGCGGTTGCGTGGAACAGCGACGGGACCAAGATCGTCGGGGAGTCCTCCGTGCACTACGTCGGGAAGGCAGGCCCCACGTAGCATGGGCATCGCCCTGTGACGCACCCAGGAGGGACCATGCCCCACATCGTCCACGTCGTCGGCACCGGCACGATCGGAGAGCCGCTCATCGGCCTCTTGGAGGATGATCGCGACGCATTCGGGATCGACGAGGTCACCTTCCAGAAGCGGACCCCCCTGGTGCAGGAGCGCGCCAAGGTGGCGGATCTAATCCGGAGAGGGGCGACCCTCGCCGTCGATGCGGACCGCGCCGACGGCTTTCGCGAGATCGGCCTCGAACCCGGCCTCGAATCCCGCGAGGCCATCGACCGCGCCTCGGTGGTGATCGACTGCACGCCCGCCGGCAACAGCAACAAGGAGCAGACCTACCTGCACGCCGACGGACCGCTGGGCTTCCTCGCCCAGGGCTCGGAGTTCGGGTTCGGCAAGATGTACGCCAGAGGTATCAACGACGAGGCACTGGTGCGGGGCGAGGACCGGTTCATCCACGTCGTCTCATGCAACACCCACAACATCGCGGTGTTGGTCAAGACCCTGGCAATGGATCCCGACGGCTCCTCCCGCCTCGAGAACGGCCGTTTCCTTTGCATGCGGAGGGCCAACGACATCAGCCAGGACGGGTCGTTCGTGCCCAGTCCCACCGTCGGCACCCACTACGACGAGCGGTTCGGGACCCACCACGCCAGGGACGCCCATCAGTTGTTCGCCACACTCGGTCACGACCTCCCGGTGTTCTCGTCGGCGGTCAAGATCAACACCCAATACATGCACGCCATGCACTTCAGCCTGGTGCTGGATCGAGAGATCACGGTGGAGGAGGCGATCGAGCGGTTGCGGGCCAATCCCCGGATCGCCCTCACCTACAAGCGGTCCGCCAACCAGGTCTTCTCCTTCGGCAGGGACCACGGCCACTACGGGCGTATCCTCAGCCAGACGGTGGTCCCCTTCGAGACGCTGACGGTTCGCAACGGCCGTGAGTTGATCGGCTTCTGCTTCACGCCGCAGGACGGCAACGCGCTGCTCTCCTCGCTGGCGGCGACGCTGTGGTACCTCCATCCCGACGGTTTCGAGGACCGCATCGATGCCATTCGGCCGTACCTGTTCCGCGAGGTGTAGGCGGTCTACCGCGGGAGAGAGCGGCCGTCGTCGATCTCGACGACTGCGGCTGCGATGTCGGCGGGGGAGCGGCCGCCGGTCTCGACCACGGCGACCTCCGGGGTGGCGGGCTCTCCGGACGGAGCGGTCCCCACCCAGATGGCCCTGGTGACGCCCGCCTCGCCCAGTGCTGCCGCCCAGGCCGCCAGCACCTCGTCGCCGTCGGATGCGAAGGAACGCTCCCGGCCGTCGATGGCCGCCTCGGCCAGCAGGACCGCCGAGTAGCAGCCGACGGCGGCCCCGGCGAGGTGGGACCCATCGCTCACATCGCCCAGGGCCACCCGGATGCCGGCGGCCCTGAGACGGGCGCCGGCGGATGGGTCGGTGACGAAGGCGCGCACTTCGCCGCCGCCAGACGACAGTGCCGCCAGCACTCCGTGGCCCAGTGGGGTGTCGGCTCCGACGACGATGACCGGCATGCGGGGAGCATAGGTGCGCGCATAGCGCCGGGTCGGTGGTGTAATGAAGGAGCGGTTGGCGCCGGACACGGGTCGGTCTTTCCCCACTCCCCCCACACGGGTCCGGTGCCACCGCAGGTTTCGGAGGGATTGAGTGGGAAGCCCGTCCGTGGCAGAATCCGGCCCCCGCCCGGAAGGAGCGTGCACCGACATGGCGACCGTTGATCTGGATCTCGGGAAGTACTCACTCGGCTGGTCCGACGAGGAGGACTACGTCTTCAAGCCCAAGAAGGGTTTGAACGAAGCGATCATCCGCGAGATGTCGGGCATGAAGAAGGAACCCGCGTGGATGCTCGAGTTCCGGCTCAAGTCGTACCGGCGCTTCCTCGCCAAGCCGGTTCCGGAC
>JAHJML010000177.1 GCA_018821365.1 Actinomycetota bacterium
CTGCCGATGATCCGGTCGGGTTCTCGCCCGACCACCGGGTGGTCGCTGATCTCGCCCGCCGCCACCCTGGTATCCGAATCACCCGTTGCGGGGCGGTGGCCGCCATGCTCATCAAGGGGGCCGTCGCCCAGGTGGTGACCGGCAAGGAGGCCAAGGCCTCCTATCGCCGCCTCACCGAGGCGGTCGGCGAACCGGCCCCCGGACCCACCGATCTGCTGCTCCCTCCCGACCCCGCCGTGCTGGCCGCCATGGCCTACCACCGCTACCACCCCTTCGGGATCGAGCGGAAGCGGGCCGAGACCATCATCCGGATCGCCCGCCATGCCGGGCGCCTCGACGAGGCGGCCCGCCTGCCGACGGCGGACGCCTACCGGCGGATGCTGGCGGTACCGGGAGTGGGGCCGTGGACCGCCGCCCTGGCCGGCCTCACCGCGCTGGGAGACGCCGATGCGGTGCCGGTGGGCGACTACAACCTCCCTCATGCGGTGGCATGGGTGCTCGCCGGCGAGGAGCGCGCCACCGACGAGCGGATGCTGGAACTGCTGGAGCCGTACGCAGGCCACCGGGGCAGGGTGATCCGCCTGGTCAAGGCCTCCGGCGCCAAGGCCCCTCGCTACGGGCCCCGCCGCCCGCTGCGGAACATCGAGCGGATCTGAGCCGGCCGCCGACGCGCTAGACCGAAAGAGCCACGAAGCCGACGAACAACGCCACCAGCACCGCCCCCTGCCAGCGCTCGATCCTCCGCCCCGTCAGCACGAACACCCCGGCGGCGACGGCGACCACCAGCATGTAGATCATCGCCCCGTGAAACTGGTTCGAGACGGTCCCCGGCCCGATCAGGCCGGCGACCCCGAGCACGGCCAGGGTGTTGAACAGGTTCGACCCCACCAGGTTCCCCAGCACGAGATCGGTCTCCCCGCGGCGGGCGGCCGCCATCGCCGTGGCCAACTCGGGCAGCGAGGTCCCCACCGAGACGATGACCAACCCCACGAACGCCGAGTTGATGCCGAGTTCCACCGCCATCCGGGAGGCGCCCCGCACCAGCAGATCGGCTCCCAGCAGCGTCAGTCCCAGGGTGGCGGCACCGACCACCCACTCGACGCCCACCCGGATGTCCTCGACCGGTTCGTCGTCGGGGATCGGCACGGCGGACGGATCGACCCGAGCCCATCGCACCAGCAGGTACCCGGCCCCGATCATCGCCAGCGCCAGGATGCTCGCCTCGATCCGCTTGAGTCCCAGGTTCCACAGCATCAGGGTGGCGGCGGTCATGGCGGCCAGCATCAGGGCGCCCTCGCGGATGATGGTGGAAGCGCGCGACACGATCGTCGCCACCAGAGCGGTCGATCCGAGCACCAGTGAGAGGTTGGCGGTGTTGGATCCGATCACGTTGCCGATGGCGATGTCGACCTGGCCCCGCCCCGCCGCCAGTGCCGAGACCAGCATCTCGGGAGCCGAGGTTCCCAGGCCGATCACCAGCGCCCCGATGAGGATCGGGGACAGGCCGAGGGCGCGCGACAGTCGAGACGCCGACATCACGAAGCGATCCGCCGCCAGGGTCAGCGCCACCAAACCGACCAGGAAGAGGATGAGGGCAACCAGCACGAGAGCAGATGCTACCGGGGCCGACCACCCTCCACGCCGCCCTGCCGGGGCGCCGCGCCTCGGCGGGCCGGGGAGCCGATAGGCTCGGAGGGATGCCGCCGCCACCCCCGCCCCGTTGGTTCACCGAGGCGCTGGCGGCACCCGGGACCGAGCGCCACGTCGAGGCGCACGGAGCCCGCATCCACGTGCTCGATTGGGGCCCTCACCCCGGCGCACCCGGCCTGGTGTTCGTCCACGGCGGGGCCGCCCATGCCCACTGGTGGTCGTTCCTGGCCCCGATGCTGGCCGGGCGCTGGCATCCGGTCGCCTTCGACCTGAGCGGGCACGGCGACAGCGGCCGGCGATCGCACTACTCGCACGAGACCTGGGCCGCCGAGGTCATGGCGGTAGCCGACTCCGCCGGGGTTCCGGGCCC
>JAHJML010000178.1 GCA_018821365.1 Actinomycetota bacterium
GGCCGCCCGGGACCGCGCCGAGCAGCTCATCGAGCGGCTCGGACTGAGGATCGAGCGGATCGAGGACTACCCCCACCAGTTCTCGGGCGGGATGCGGCAGCGCATCATGATCGCCCTGGCGCTGGCGCTGCGGGCCGATCTGGTCATCGCCGACGAGCCGACCACCGCCCTCGATGTGATCGTCGAGGCGCAGTTCCTGGACCTGCTCCGCGAGTTGAGGGCCGAATTCGACCTCACCATCATCATGATCACCCACAACATCGGGGTGGTGGCCGAGGTCGCCGACCGGGTCGCCGTCATGTATGCGGGCCGATTGGCCGAACTGGGCTCGGTAGAGGATGTGTTCCTCGACACCAAGCACCCCTACGGGCGGGGCTTGATGAAGGCGGTCCCCAACATCAAACTCGACGGCACCGAGCTCTACCAGATGGAGGGAGCACCCCCCAACCTGCTGCGGACCCCTTCGGGCTGTGCCTTCCATCCCAGGTGCCCGCAGGTGATGCCGATCTGCTCGGAGCGGGAGCCCGCCTTCCTGGAGATCGAGCCCGGGCACCGTGCCGCCTGCTGGCTCTACGAGGAGCACTCCGCAGAGTCCGCCCGGGAGGCTGCCCATGGCTGAGATCCGCGACACCGCGTCGGCGCGGTCGGGAGAGGCCCGGCGCGGGGAGGTGCTCGTCGAGGTCAAGGGCCTCAAGAAGTGGTTCGCCGTCCAGAAGGGCTTCATCGCCACCCTCCTCTCGCGGGGGCACACCGACTACGTCAAGGCCGTCGACGGGGTGAGCTTCGCCATCAAGCGGGGCGAGGTGCTCGGCCTGGCGGGGGAGAGCGGCTCCGGCAAGTCCACCGTCGGCCGTCTGGTGCTGCGGCTGCTGGAGCCGACCGAGGGCGCCGTCATCCTCGACGGCGTCAATCTGGAGGAGTTGGGGAGAGAGGACCTCCGCAAGTACCGCCACAAGATGCAGGTGGTGTTCCAGGACCCGCTGGCCTCACTGAACCCCCGGATGACGGTGGGTCAGGCCATCGAGCATCCCGCCCAGATCCACCTTCCGGAACTGACCTCCGAAGAGCGAAAGCGGATGGTCTTCGAGTTGCTGGACGCGGTCGGGATGAGCCCACCCGATTTCTTCTACACCAAGTACCCCCACCAGGTCTCCGGCGGCCAGCGGCAGCGGATCGTGCTGGCCAGGGCGCTGATCACCCGTCCCGACCTGATCGTCGCCGACGAGCCGATTGCCTCGGCCGACGTATCGGTGCAGGCGCTGCTGCTCGAGTTGATGATCAAGCTGAAGAAGGACTTCGACCTCACCTACCTCTTCATCACCCACGACCTGGCGACCACCAAGTACATCTGCGACCGGATCGGGATCATGTACCTCGGCAAGATCGTCGAGATCGGCCCACTCCACGAGGTGTTCGAGAACCCGCAGCACCCCTACACCAAGGCGCTGCTGTCGGCGGTGCCGGTCCCCGATCCTCGCCACCGCCGCACCGACCCGCTGCCGACCGGGGAGATCCCCAACCCGATCAACCCGCCGCCCGGCTGCAACTTCCACCCCCGTTGCGCCATCGCCGCCATGGGAGTGTGCGACGGTGACGACCCGGTGCTGCTTCCCGTCGAGGGTTCCGCCGAGCACCTGGTGTCGTGCCACCTCCGCACCGGCGCATTCCAGCACCTCGATCCGGAGCGCGGCAGCGCCGGGGCGTAGGCGGCCGGGCCCCGGGGGTATCCTGCCCCGGTGGTGCTGCCCGCCGATCCCGCCCTGCTCGTATCCGCCGCCCTCGACGGCGACCGCCGCGCCCTGGCGAGGGTGATCTCGATCGTCGAGGACGACCGGGCCGATGCCGCCCTGCTGCTCTCACTGGCCTACCCGTCGGCGGGGGGCGCCTATCGGGTGGGGATCACCGGCGCTCCCGGATCCGGCAAGAGCACCCTGACCGACGGGCTGATCGGGGCGCTGCGGGAGCGCGGCGACGGGGTGGCGGTGCTGGCCGTCGATCCGACCAGTCCGTTCACGGGAGGGGCGGTCCTCGGTGACCGGGTCAGGATGCAGGATCACGTGTCGGACCCGGAGGTCTACATCCGCTCGATGGCCAGCCGGGGTCACATGGGCGGGCTCTCGGCGGCGGCGCCCAAGGCGCTGACGCTGCTGGATGCAGCCGGGTTCCCGTGGCTGTTGATCGAGACGGTCGGGGTCGGTCAGGACGAGGTGGAGGTGACCGAGGCCGCCGACACGACCCTGGTAGTGGTGACTCCCGGCTGGGGGGATGGGATCCAGGCCGCCAAGGCGGGCATCCTCGAGATCGGGGACGTGTTCGTGGTCAACAAGGCCGACCGCAGCGGGGTCAAGGACACCGTTGCCGACCTGCGCACGATGCTGCAATTGGGCGGCCACCGCGATTGGGATCCTCCGATCATCCAGACCGTGGCGGTATCCGGTGACGGGATCGGCGACGTCCTCGAGGCGGTCGTCGCCCACCGGGCTCACCTCGAATCCGGCGGCGGCCTCGAAGCGGGGCGGCGGCTGCGGCGAATCTCGGAGTTGGAGGCCGCCCTCGCCGCCGCCTACCGCAGGCTGGCCGCCGAGTCGATCGGGGCCCGCTCCGGGGAGGCGCTCGTCGAGGCGGTGGCGTCCGGCGAAGCCGACCCGTGGAGCGCCGCCGCTCGCATGCTGGAAGCCGGGGCTCTCCGACTCGGTAGCCTCGGGGCAACCGTCATGGAGGACCCGTGAGCTGTGTTCGCTTCGAGTTGAAGGGCGCCGTCGCCCTCGTCACCCTCGATCGTCCCCCGCTCAACGCCCTCTCCCGGGCTCTCACCGCCGAACTCGCTACGGCCATCGAGCAGGCGGCGGCTGCCGAGGTGCGAGCGGTGATCCTGACCGGGAGCCCGCACTTCGCAGCAGGCGCCGACATCTCGGAGTTCAAGGCGGCCATGGACGGGGGCGGCGAGGACGCCCTCGCCAACCGTCTGTCCGAGGTGGTGCGCAGTCTCGAGATGCTCTCCAAGCCGGTGATCGCCGCCATCCACGGCTATGCACTGGGAGGGGGCTTGGAGCTGGCGCTGGGGTGCGACTTCCGTTTCCTCGCCGACGACGCCAAGGTCGGCCAACCCGAGATCAAGCTGGGCCTGATCCCGGGCGCCGGTGGGACGGTTCGGCTCACCCGTCTGGTGGGCCCCGCCCGGGCCAAGGACCTCATCTACACCGGCCGGTTCGTGGACGCTGCCGAGGCCCTGGCGATCGGCCTGGCCGATCGGGTGGTTCCCGGCGGAGACCTGGACACGGTGGCGATGGAGTACGCCGGGGTCCTGGCCGAAGGGGCGACGGTGGCGATGGGAGCGGCCCGCCGTTCGATCAACGAGGGCTTCGGTCTCCCCGTCTCCGAAGCGCTGGCGCTGGAGACGGCCGGCTTCGATCGCTCCTTCGGGACCGACGATGCCCGCCAGGGGGTCGCCGCCTTCCTCGAGAAGCGGCAACCGGGGTTCAGCGGGCGCTGAAGCGGTCCCGCAGCGCCAGCAGGTTGCGCCGCCACACCCGGGAGAACACCGGTGTGGCCATTCGGGCGCCGAGATCGCCGAGGAAGTACCACGGGAAGGTGATCTGCTCGGACCAGGCGAAGCGAGTGCCGTCGCCCTCATCGGCGAGGGCGAACTCGCCGACGCCGGAGAACAACCCGCAGTGGCTCACGGCGATGCGCTCCCCCGGTTGCCAGGCGGTCACCTCCATGAGGTCGGTGGTGCGGAACGGCCCGATGCGGGTCTTCACCTCCATCACCGTCCCCACCCCGGATCGGGCGTCGGTGGCGAATTCGATGGAGCGGGCGTCTGCCATCCACTCGACGTGACCGGCCAGGTCGACGACGTCCTCCCACACGCGCCGGCGGGAGGCAGGGATGTCGATCGAGACGGTCACGGTGGCGGCCACCGCCCCGACCTTATCGCCCACCACGCCACTACCGATGCCCCATCACCGGTACGATGCGCGACTCATGGTGACCAAACGGGCACAACGCTGGGTGCGGCGGGGCGTCACGGCGACGATCGTCCTGGTAGTGATGATCCTCGCCGCGGCGACATGGTTCACCTCCGAGGCCATCGAGACCGATCTCCTGCTCGTCACCGGAGCCGCCTCCACTGCCGACCCGGGTGACGCCGGGTGGATCTTCACCCAGGTCGACGTGCCCGGCCCCCTCGGCAACTACCCGGCATGGCTGGTTCCTCCCCTGGCCGAATCGGCCGACGACACCTGGGCGATCCTGGTCCACGACGACGATGCGGGAAGGGATCAGGCCCTCGATCTGCTGCCGGCGTTCTTCGAGGCCGGCATCGGGAGCATGGTGATCTCGTATCGGGACGATGCGGTCGCCCCGCCGACGGGAGGCCGCCACCGTGCGCTCGGCACCGACGAGTGGGAAGACCTCGAGGCGGCCGTCGTCTTTGCGACCGAGGCCGGTGCCCGTGACCTGGTCCTCGTCGGGTACGGCTCGGGAGGGGCAATGGTGCTCACCTTCCTGCGCCGATCGGTGCATGCCGAGCAGGTGGTGGGCGTGATCATCGACTCCGCCTACCTGGACCCGGGGGCGATGGTGGACGACCGGACCGCCGCCGACAATCTGCCCGGTTTCCTCTCCGGGTGGGGCAAGGCGCTGGCGACCTTCCGCTTCGGGGTGGATTGGGCGATGCTCGATCAGGTGGCCGCTGCCGGGGAGTTCTCGACACCGATCCTGCTGATCCACGGA
>JAHJML010000179.1 GCA_018821365.1 Actinomycetota bacterium
GCCGGACGTCACACCTGTCGGGGAGAGGAAGATGAGATGACGCTGGAGGCGTGCACCGGGGTGGCCTGGTGACCGGAATGACGGGAATGCTGGCCGGTGGCGGAGCCGTCCTCGGCCTCGTGATCGGTTCCTTCCTCAACGTCGTCGTATACCGCGTCCCGCTGGGCAAATCCATCGTCAGCCCGCCGTCCGCCTGCCCCACCTGCCAGAGCCCGATCCGGCCCCGTGACAACATCCCGGTGCTCTCCTGGCTGATCCTTTGGGGGCGCTGCCGGGGATGCCGGAACCCGATCTCAGCCCGGTACCCGTTGGTGGAGGCGGGGACCGCCGCCGCATTCGCCGGGGTGGCCTTGCTGGTGGGGGGTTCCTGGGCCCTCCCCGCCTACTGGGTGGCCACCGCCACTGCGATCGCACTGGGGTTGGTCGATCTCGACCACCAGCGGATTCCGAATGCGATCCTGTTTCCGGGCCTGGTGGCCTGCTGGGCCCTGCTGATCCCCGGTTCGTTGATGGACGGCGATCCCTGGTCGCTGGCCAGGGCCGCCGGGGGAGCGGGCGCCTACTTCGGGCTCCTGATGATGGTCGCCCTCGCCGCCCGCGGCGGGTTCGGGTTTGGGGACGTCAAACTGGCCCTGCTGCTCGGCACGGTGCTGGCGCACCGTTCCTTGGAGGTGCTGGCCGTCGGAGTGTTCGCCGGATTCGTGATCGGCGGCATCCTGGGGGGAGCACTGCTGGCGCCCCGCCGGGCCGGCCGCAAGGATGCCATGCCGTTCGGGCCGGCGATGGTGCTCGGGGCGGCCGCCGCGATGGTGTGGGGGACCGCCCTCGCAGACTGGTATCTCGGCCGCTGAGGCTGCTGCGGTGCGCGCGATCCGCGCGCAGCGGGGCCCCAATCCGGCAACGCTGGGTATCGGCTCCAAATGCTTTGTTAGGGGAGGACCCCTGGCTAGCCTTCCTGATGACACTGCTGTAACTACACAGTTGGCGGCGGTAAACGAATGCACAGGGAGCCACCCGGGCCCACTGCGGAGGAGCGATGGCAGTAGCGGTCGGTCTTGACATAGGCTCCGGCGCCGTTCGCGCCGCGGTGATCGACATCGGGAAGAGCGCTCCGGTCATGCGCCGGTTCGCCGAGATGCCGTTGCCGCCGGGCGCGGTCGTTTCCGGGGAGATCATCGACGCCGGGGCGGTGACCGAGGCGGTGACCGCCCTGTGGCGGCGCAACAAGCTCCCCCGCAAGCGGGTGGTGATCGGCCTCGCCAATCAACGTGTGATCGTCCGCCAGGTGGACGTGCCGCATCTCGTGGAAGCCGAGATGGTCGAGGCTCTCCCGTTCCAGGTCCAGGACGCCATTCCGATCCCGGTGGAGGATGCCGTTCTCGACTACGTGCCTCTGGAGGAGTTCAACACCCCCGATGGCGATCTGATGATGTCGGTGCTCGTGATCGCCGCCCAGCGGGAGATGGCCGACGGCCTGATAGCGGTCGCCAAGAGCGCCGGTCTCTCGGTGCTCGCCATCGATCTGACCGCGTTCGGCCTCGTCAGAGCGGCCTTCGGGGCCGACCTCCTGATCGGCGGCGACGGGCCGCAGGGCCTGTTGGACATCGGCGCCTCCATGTCGCAGATCGCCGTGGTGCGAGGGGGCATCACCCGGTTCGTCCGCATCCTCCCCGTCGGCGGCAACCAGTTCACGGAGGACCTCAAGGCCGCCCTCTCGGTCTCCTTCGAGGATGCAGAAGAGCTGAAACGGGTCGTCGGCGTGGCGCCCGAGGGGATGCCCGAGGGCGACAGCGACCAGATCGCCGCCCGCCGGACCCTCACCCGAACCGCCGACGGCCTCATCGAGGAGATCCGTGGCTCGATCAACTACTACCTGACCCAGGCCGGTGAGCACAACCTCGACCGCCTGGTGGTGTCGGGCAACGGCGCCCGGCTCCCACACCTCGCCAATCGCGTGGCCAGGTCGCTCTCCACCAGGGTGGAGCCGGTGCGGGTCCTCGATCACATCGGTGTTGGGCGCATCGGCATGACCGAGGGCCAACTGCTCGATCTGCAGCCGGTGCTGCCGGCCAGTGTCGGATTGGCGATGTGGGGCAAGTTCGTCGTGCCGCCCAGCAATCGGTTTGCTCATGTGGG
Organism: Actinomycetota bacterium; assembly: GCA_018821365.1. Lineage (GTDB taxonomy): Bacteria > Actinomycetota > Acidimicrobiia > Spongiisociales > UBA11373 > JAHJML01. The sequence continues at coordinate 2,137 of JAHJML010000179.1, forward strand.
ATAGGGAGATGTCTCGATGAGACCCATCAACCTGCTGCCCAGGGCCGACAAGGGAGCGGCGACCGCCCGGCGCCGGACGATCATGGTGATCCTCCTGGGCCTGGTCTATGTCGCGGGACTGGCCGCCGTCACGATGCTGTGGAACGGCAAGGTCGATGCTGCCGAACAGCGACTCACCGACCAGCAGGCCGTCAACCGGGAACTGCAGGCCGAGGTGGCGGCCTACTCGGCGGCAGACGAACTGCGTGTCGAATACGAGGAGAACGTCGCGTTGACCGCCTCGGTGCTCTCCGTCGATGTGGCCTGGGGACGTCTGCTGAACGACTTCGGCCGCCTGATTCCCGAACGGGTGTGGCTGGAGAACTTCGTCGGGGCGGCCAGCAGCGAGATCCCGGGCGTGGTGGGGCGGATCACGGTCGCCGGCACCGGTTTCGAATTCGTGGATGTGTCGGCCTGGCTGCGTGCCCTCGATGAGGCTCGTTTTCCCGGTGTGATCGGGAGTTGGGTCACCAATGCGACCGAGGCGCAGGCCGCCGAGGAGGAGGCCTCTGTGATCTCGTTCAGCTCGACGGCGGGCCTGAGCGATGCCGCCATCAGCAACCGCCTGCAGGAGCGGATCCCGGAGGTGTCGGGATGAATCGACGAGTCCTGGCCCTCTCGGTTCTGCTATTCGTGCTGATCAGTACGCTGTGGTACTTCTTCTTGCTGTCGCCGCGCAACAGCA
>JAHJML010000020.1 GCA_018821365.1 Actinomycetota bacterium
CGTACAGCGGTTTCCCCTCGGCGATCAGCGTCGTATCCAGCGGCGGCGGGCCCGCCTCTGAGCCGATCGACGACCCGGTCGAGGAGTCCGCGCTGCACGCCGTCACCACCATGAGGAACGGCACCACCAGCAATCGTCGGATCGACACGACGGCGATCGTAGAGCCGTGGCCCCGCGATCGGTGCGTGCTCGAACGACATCGCTACGCTCCCTGGCTCCTGCGAAGCGAGGAACGCGATCGTGAGCAGACAGAAACCTCGGCCGACTCCGGCGAGGCGCGTCGCTGCGCCCCGGCCCGGCAGCCACCGGCGGACGCTCCGATGGACCCTCGGTATCGCCGGCGTGATCGCCGTGATCGGTACTGGGATCTGGCTGTCCACCACCAACACCACACCCTCACCTGCAGCAACTGGCGATGTCGCCAGCGGAGAGGCGCTGTTCTTGGCCAACTGCACACGATGCCACGGTGTCGAAGGCACGGGGACCCAGTCGGGGCCACCCCTGGTGCACGAGTCCTACGTCCCCAGCCACCACGCCGACGCCGCCTTCCTGTTGGCCGTCCGCACCGGTGTCCGGCCCCATCACTGGAACTTCGGGCCCATGCCGCCGATCGAGGGACTCACCGACGACGACGTGACCGACATCGTTGCCTACGTCCGCAGCCTGCAGCGCAGCGGCGGCCTCATCGACGACGGCTCCTGACGGGGCGGGTGCCCATGGCCGGATCGATCCCGACCGACATGGCGGGGAGTCCGCCTCGGTGAGCGCCGAGGCCTCGACGACCCATGTACCAGATCCCCAAGCCCCCAACCCGCTGCCGCCGCAACCACCTGCCGGTCGTCTCCCGGGACTCCCCATCGACTCGGCATCCGCCGACCCAGCGGCGAAACCCAAGCCGGGGGGCTCTGCCACGGTCGACGACCTCCAGGAGAACGACCGCTAGATCTCGGTCACCCGGAAGCGGCGATGGCAGTCGGGGCACATCCCCTTGTCGCCTCTGGATCGGGCGGTTGCTCCGCAGTAGGGGCAGTGGGCGACCTCGGGGGTGGCGCCCGCTTCGGGACGGAGGCGCTCCACCACCGGGGCCGCGATCGTGATAGACCCTTGCAGGACCGCCAGGATCCCGAAGAGGCGCCAACCCTGGCCCGGATCCCACCCCCACAGGAAGGCGATGAGGAACGCTGCCAGGGCCGCCAGCAGCAGGTAGGCGGTCCGCAGGAACCGTCGGTAACGGCCGGTCAAGTGGACGTCGGAGAGCAGGGACGCATACCCGATGGCGACGGCGGCCACCACCAGGCTCCCGCCGAGCCGCCACAGGCTGTCGATCTCGAAGTCGTTCCAGACGGCGCCGATCAACAGAGTGAAACCCAGCATCGAGGAGATGATCCCGATGAGGGGGATCATCCACCCGATCCGGCGCTCCGGGATCGCCGCCGCACAGGCCACCGAGGTGACCCCGGCCGCCGTCAGCAGCAGCGAGGTGGCCAGGGCGGCGGCCCCCAGTGTGTCGAGGGGGCCGGCGACCGCCCAGATCCCGAAGAGGGCGTTGCCGAAGATCGATGCGAGGGTGAGGCGGCGCGCCCAGTGCTTGAAGGACGCCAGGCGGCTCGGGGCGATAATCGCCGGTGTCTGCGGCTCGTCGGACGGCATGTCCCCCATAGGGTGCCACTCCTGTAGCGCTGGGCAAACGGATCGTCACTCGCCGGGGCGCCACTCCATCAGCCAGGCATCCTTCCACTCGCCGCGCACCCGTTCGTAGGACGGCATGAGGCGGACCTTTCGGAACCCGGCCTTCTCGTAGCAGCGGATGGCGGCGGTGTTGCCGACGTGAGGATCGATCGTCACCCGGGTGGCTCCGTGCTCGGAGGCCAATCGTTCGGCGACACCGCGGACCAGGCGGGTTCCGATGCCCTGCCCGTGGAGGTGTGGCTCGCCGAGGTAGAGGTCGAGACCCCACGCCTCCTCATCCGGCCGCAACCCGATGGCGGGTTTCCACTCGTCGATGTACTCGTAGAACTGCAGGAACCCGATCGGCTCGCCGTCGAGGTGGACGATGGAGCGGGTGACCGGATCGGTGTTGTCCAGGTGCTTGGCCCGGATCTCCTCGGCGGTGACCGGCCTGCCCCCGTACCACTCGTGGACCTCGGGCCGGCTCCGCCACTCGACCACCCGGGGAAGATCGGCTTCGGTCATCGGGATCAGCGTGAACCCGCCGAACGACATCACGGCATCGGGCATCCCACGACGCTACTCGGGTGGCCGGGTTGGGTCATCAGGAAGACCACCTTGCCCGATGGGGGACCCGGCCTAGTAGGCCCCGCCCAGCTTGGTGTGGTCCCAGGTGACGATCTTGTCGGGCTCCACCACCACGGCGGTGTTCTTGGAGGCGAACCGGCCGAAGGCGGCTTCGAGGGCCTCGTCATCGAGTTCGACCGGTTCGGGGCCGACCATCGGGTACTTGGCGGCCAGCCGGCGGTAGGTCTCGAGGACGTAGGCGGGGTCGTCCACCAGCCTCCCGGTGCCCCGGATCATCACGCCCTGCAACTCGGCATAGGCCAGGCCCCGCTCGTGGAGCACGGTGAGCCGGGGGTCCCGCTGCAGGTTGACGATCTTCTGCGACTTGGTGAACGAGCGGAACACGACCCTGTCGCCCTCCATCACGTACCACATGGGCGCCAGGTGAGGAGCCCCGCCCGCCCCGATGGTGGCCACCTGCAGCGTGTGTCCCGTGGTGAGGAACCTCCGGATCTCGTCGGGGGTCATCGTGATGTCCTTGCGGGCCATGCTGTTCTCCGTGACGGCTGCCGCCGACGCTAGCGACGGCCCACTACCGGCGGGCGACTCCCTACACTCCTGGTGCGGTGCCGGCTGCCGCACCGGCGACCCGGATGGGCGGCGGAGGCGGAGAGAGGCCGGCATCGGAACATCCCGACGCCAATCCTCCGACCCCGATGGCGGAGAGAAGGGACACACGATGGACAAGGTCACCGCCCCGTCGGTTAAGGCCGCCAAGGGGGGCGACAAGCTCCGGATGGTCACCGCCTACGACGCCCCCTCGGCGCGCATCGCCGATCGGGCAGGAGCCGACATCATCCTGGTGGGGGATTCGGTCGGCAATGCGATGCTGGGGTTCGACAGCACCCTCCCGGTGACGATGGACATGATGGTCCATCACACGGCGGCGGTGGTTCGCAGCAAGCCCCGGGCCCTGGTGGTGGCCGACATGCCGTGGATGTCGTACCACGTGTCGATCGAGGAGACGATCCGCAATGCAGGGCGCTTCATTCAGGAGGGCGGAGCGGGCGCCGTCAAGTTGGAGGGCGGGCGCAAGCGGATCCCGGCCATCGAGGCGGTACTCGACGCCGAGATCCCGGTCATGGGGCACATTGGCCTCACCCCGCAGTCGATCCACGCCATGGGCGGCTACCGGGTCCAGGGCAGGGGCCTGGAGGCGGCCCACACCCTGATGGAGGATGCCAAGGCGTTGGCCGCCGCCGGGGTGTTCTCGCTGGTGCTCGAGGGGGTTCCCGACCTGGTGGCCGAGAGGATCACCGGGGACATCGACGTCCCGACGATTGGGATCGGGGCCGGGCCCCGCTGCGACGGCCAGGTGCTGGTGTACCACGACGTGCTCGGCCTGGGGGACAGGCACCTTCCCAAGTTCGTGCGCAAGTACGCCGATCTGGGGGAGGCGGCGGTCGAAGCCTTGCAGGCGTTCTTCGCCGATGTCCTGGATGGGAGTTTCCCGGCCGAGGCCGAGACCTACCACTTGTCCGAGGAGGTCGCCGCAGCCCTCGCGGAGGAGCAGGCGCCGTCCGGCGGGTAGCCGCAGCCGCGCTGTCGGCGTTGCTCGTCACTGCCTGCGGGGGCGGCGCCGGGTCGACGACCTCTTCGCCGACGGCGCTCTCCGGCAGCACCGCCACGACCGGTCCGGCGCCGCCCGATCAACTGGCCGGATTCACCAGGCTCGAGGTGCGGGTCGGCGGTGAGGCCTGGCAGGTCGCCGTCGCCGACACCCCGGCACTGCGCTCCCGGGGCTTGATGGGTGTCACCGACCTCGGGGACGTCAGGGGGATGCTCTTCCTATGGGAGGACGACACCTCCGGCGGGTTCTGGATGAGGGACACCCTCATTCCGCTCGACATCGCGTTCTTCGACGCGGCGGGGGTGCTGGTCGATCTGCTGTCGATGACACCGTGCCGGGAGGATCCCTGCCCCACCTATCGACCGTCGGGCCCCTATCGGGCGGCGCTGGAGGCGCCGGCGGGGGGTTTCGACGGCCTCGACATCGTCGGATTGACCCTCCCGTAGTCCCGACTTCCGCGAGCAGGTCCGGGCGGGGTACACTCGCGGCCTTCCCCGACCTGCCCTTTCGGGGGCCGCCCAGATTCAGGGGTGTCCAAAGGAGGTGGAGCGCACTATGCGCGCCTACGAGTTGATGACCATATTCCGGCCCGAGATGGCCGAAACCGAAGTCCGCAACGAAGTGACCACCATCGAGCAGGCATTGGCCGCCGGTGGCGCCGAGATCAAGGCGACGGACTTCTGGGGCAAGCGCCGCTTTGCCTACGAGATCGACCATCTCAACGAGGGCTACTACGCAGTGGTCACGTTCCAAGCCGAAGCCGGCGTCACCAGCGATGTCGATCGGGCCCTGTCCCTGTCCGACAACGTGATCCGGCACAAGTTCTTCCGGCCCGAGTAGCGGGCACGTCACACCCGCCCTGCACAATGCGGGGTGGCAACAAGAGAACGCGAGAGATCGAGGGATACGAGATGTCAGCGAATTCAGTGACGCTCATCGGCAACCTGGTAGACGACCCGGAGATGCGGTTCACCGCCTCCGGCGTGGCGATGGCCAAGGTCAGGTTTGCCGTCAACCGCCGGTACCAGCGCAACGGCGAATGGCAGGAAGACACCAGTTTCTTCGGAGGCACGCTGTGGCGTGACGCTGCCGAGAATGCAGCCGAGTCGCTGCAGAAGGGCATGCGGGTCATCGTCACCGGCCGGCTCGAGCAGCAGCAGTGGGAGACCAAGGACGGCGAGAAGCGCTCCTCGGTCGAGGTGGCCATCGATGAGATCGGTCCCTCGCTGCGCTGGGCAACGGCGACGGTCACCCGTTCGCCGCGCTCGGGCGACAGTTACGGCGGCGGCGGCCCCGACCAGGGCATGCCGGCCGCCCCGCCCGCTCCCCGTTCCGACTACGGCCCCGACGAGGCCCCCTTCTAAGCGATCCCAAGGAGGACGCACTTCCCATGGCAGCAAAGACCTCACGACGGCCCCACCGCAAGCGCGAAGAGCGCGCCGGCAGGAGGGTCTCGAAGAAGCCCTGTTACTTCTGCGCCGAGAAGATCGACTACGTCGACTTCAAAGACGTGGCCCTGCTTCGCAAGTACCTGTCCGACCGAGCCAAGATCCGGTCCTCCCGGGTCACCGGCACCTGCGGGCAGCACCAGCGCGCGGTCTCCCGGGCGATCAAGAACGCCCGTGAGATGGCCCTACTCCCCTACCTCAGCCGATGAAGGTCATCCTCACCAAAGACGTGCCGGGCGTCGGCCACAAGGGCGACGCCATCGAGGTGGCCGACGGTTTCGGCCGCAACTACCTGGTCCCCCGATCGCTGGCGGTCAAGGCCACCCGCGGCGCCATGAAGCAGGCGGAGGGGTTGCAGCGGTCCCGCCAAGAGGCGGTTCGCAAGGCCAAGGTGGCGGCACAGGCGATCATCGACCCACTGGCCGGCCAACGGGTGGTCGTCGCCGCCCGGGCAGCCGACGAGGGCAAGTTGTTCGGCTCGATCGGCGTCAAGGACATTGCCGCGGCAATCCAGAAGTTCACCGGTATCGCCGTCGACGCCACCTACATCAAGCTGGCCAACCCCATCAAGGAGATCGGTCTGCACGAGATCGTGGTGCGCCCCCACCCCGAGGTCGAAGCCACCTTGACACTGGATGTGATCCCAGCCTGAGATGACCACCAACCACGACGGGCAGAGATACTCCGGGTCGGTGCCCCCCCACAACCTGGAGGCCGAGGAATCGGTGCTCGGCGCCGTCATGTTGTCGGCGGACGCCGCCAACGAGGCGCTGGAGCGGCTCAAGCCGGAGGACTTCTACAAGCCGGCCCATCAGTCGATCTTCGATGCGATCACCCGTCTGTACGACGGCAGCCAACCCATCGATGCGATCACCGTCTCCGATGCGCTGCGCCGCAGCGAGCAATTGGACCGGGTCGGCGGGGTCGAGTACCTGACCGCCTTGCTGGAGCGGGTGCCGAGCACCTCCAACATCGACTACTACGCCGCCATCGTCGACGAGACCTCGGCGCGGCGCCGCCTCATGAAGGCGGGGGCCGAGGTGTCGGCTCTGGCGATGCAGAGCGACCGCCCGATCGAGGAGGTCGTCGACGCCGCCGAGGCCAGGGTGTTTGCGGTGGCCGAGCGCCAGGTCGGTGACGGCCTGGTGGCGGTGGGGCCGATGCTGCAGCAGGCGCTGGAGAAGATGGAGGAGTTGGGCACCCGGGGCTCCGAACTGACCGGTATCCCCACCGGCTTCCGGGATCTCGACAAGATGCTGGCCGGCCTGCAACCCGCCAACCTGATCGTGGTGGCCGCCCGCCCCTCCATGGGAAAGAGCGCCCTGGCGCTCAACATCGCCGAGAACGTGGCCCAGGGGGGCGCTCCGGTGGCGATCTTCACCCTGGAGATGAGCCGTGAGGAGGTCGTCTCCCGCCTGTTGTCGTCGATGGCCAGCGTCGACTCGACCCGGATGCGCACCGGCCAACTGGGGCCGGAGTTGTGGCAGAAGGTGGTCCGGGAGGCGTCGCGGCTCTATCAGATGCCCATGTACGTGGACGACTCGCCCGACCTGACGGTGACGGCGATCCGGGCCAAGTGCCGCCGCCTCAAGAGGGCCCAGGGCCTCGGCCTGGTGGTGGTCGACTACATGCAGTTGATGCAAGGCCCCGCCCGCACCGAGAGCCGCCAGCAGGAGATCGCCGACATCAGCCGCTCCCTCAAGAACCTGGCCCGCGAGTTGCACGTCCCCGTCATCGCCGTCTCCCAGTTGAACCGTGCCCTGGAAGCGAGAGAGAACAAGCGCCCCCGCCTGGGCGACCTACGGGAGTCGGGCGCCATCGAGCAGGACGCCGACATCGTGATGTTCATCTACCGGGATGAGTACTACAACCCGGACAAGACCGACACCCTTGGTATCGCCGAGGTCAACGTGGCCAAGCACCGTTCGGGCGCCACCGGCAACGTGATGATGACCTTCGCCGCCGAGTTCACCCGCTTCCGCAACTACACCAGCGCCGACCCGATGTAGCGGGGCGGGGAACCCTCCGGGTTCCCGGGTAGAGAGGGGGCACCCCTTCGGGAGCGTGTCGGGTGGTCTTCTTCTCTCCCGCGCCGCGGGGGAGATGGGCCCGGCCGGGCAGGCCGGGGTCAGAGGGGGCGGTGCTCATCCAGAGGCGCGCACGGCGCGCCACCAGAGGATCTGTGCTCCCCCTCTGCCCCTGCGGGGCATCTCCCCCGCCCCAGGGCGGGAGAGAAGGGGCACCCGTTCGGGAGCGAGGCGGGCGGTCTTCTTCTCTACCGTGCCGCGGGGGAGATGGGCCCGGCCGAGCAGGCCGGGGCCAGAGGGGGGCGGTGCTCATCCAGAGGCGCGCACGGCGCGTCACCAGAGGGCCTGTGCTCCCCCTCTGTCGCCTCTGGCGACATCTCCCCCGCACGCGTCACC
>JAHJML010000264.1 GCA_018821365.1 Actinomycetota bacterium
CCTCCACGTACCGACCTTTCCGACCCCGGTGCTCGCGCCCTGTCCCGTGCTGGTCACGATCCACGACGTCGCCTTTCGCCTTCATCCCCGAACCGTGGAGCCGCTGCGACGCTGGGGGTATCGTCTGCTGTTGCCCTTGTCTCTGGCCCGGTCGGAAGTCGTTATCGTCAATTCGCACAATACCGGGCGCGAGCTGGCGGAACTCTACCCGCGCGCGGCCGCCAAGATCGAGGTGACAAGGTTCGGGACACCCCAGTGGGTCACCGGGCGTGAGCCGCCGCCCCTGCGGGGACCCGAAGCGCCTTTTCTGTTCATCGGCGCCCTGGAACCCCGGAAGAACCTGTCGCGCATTCTGGACGCTTTCGTCGGCTTCAGGCGGGAAGCGGCCGCTTCTGCCGCTGGCCGCGGCCTGCCCCGGTTGGTAATCGTTGGAGCCGACGGTTGGTGTAATACGGGATTGGTCAACAAGTTGCGCAGGACATCTGAGGACGGCTCCGTCGAAATCGTCGGACATTGTGACCGTGAAGAACTGTGGCAACGCATGATTTCGGCCCGAGTCTTGCTCTTCCCATCCTTGCATGAGGGTTTCGGATTTCCGATCTTGGAAGCAATGGCCGCTCGGCTGCCGGTGATCACTTCGAATCGAGGCGCGATGCGCGAAGTGGCCGGCGAGGCGGCCTTGCTGGTAGATCCGGATTCCACCGGGGAGATATCTCGAGCCATGATGCGTCTCTGGCGGGACGATGACCTCGCCGGGCGCATGGCGGTCGCCGGCCTCGAGCATTGCCGCACCTGGGACTGGCAGGCCACGGCGGAAAGGACGTTTGCTGCATTCCAGAGGATATTGAGTCGGCGACATCTTGTGACTAAATAATCGTTGCCACCCCGCGGAGCTTGCCATACGGTGCGAGTTGCAAGAACCGCCGACGGAGCGGTGGTCAAATGCCCAAGGGGACGATTTTGAATACGGAAGTCATCGTTCTGCTCAGCGCCTCGGTCGCTTTTGTACTGTCTTGGTTGGTTCAGCCCCATTTCCGGAGTCTGGGCTTTCTTACGGGTATCGTGGATCATCCCGGCTATCGGCGTTCGCACCGTGAGCCGGTGCCGCGCACCGGCGGAATGGCCATCTTTATCTCCTTCTTCGTCACCCTGTACATCCTCGACGACCTGGTCCTGACCGAACCGCTGCCCTGGTCCTGGCTGGCGGCTCTGGGCGGATCCGGACTCGCCATCATGGCCCTCGGCGTCGGCGACGACCGATTCCACATACACGCCGAGAAGAAACTCTACGGGCAGCTGCTGGTGATCCTGGGCCTGATGGTCATGGGCCAGCGTCTGACCACGGTCGTCCTGCCCCTGGCCGGAGCGGTTGATCTTGGCGGTTGGGCCTGGCCGGTGACCCTGCTCTGGTACCTGGGATTCATCAACTCCATGAACCTCATAGACGGACTGGACGGCCTAGCCAGCGGCATCGGCGTGATAGCCACCATTTGCATCGCGGCCGTGGCGTTCGTGATGGGTGATTTCTTTTCCCTGCTCTTCGCCTCCACGCTGGGGGGCGCCTCGCTCGCCTTCCTGTACTGGAACGTGAGCAGGCGCAAGATCTTCCTGGGCGATTCGGGCAGCATGTGGATGGGACTGGTGCTGGCGAGCCTCCTGATGCATCTCGGGCAACGCAACGGCGTCTCGCTGCTATTGTTGCTGGCGCCGATGGTCGTGCCCATCTGGGACACCGGCACTACCATCATCCGTCGCTACCGCAAGCGCGCCTCGATCTTCGAGGCGGACGACTACCACCTTCACCATCGACTGGTCAGGCTCGGATTCCAGCCCGGCAGCACCGTCAGGCTCCTGCTGCTCATCACGGCCGGATCGGTCCTTTTCGCCCTGTCCGATTCGCTGTCAATTCCCTGGTTGGGTTTACCGGCCCTCGCGTGCTGTCTGTGGCCCGTGCAGATCTGGGTCGATCGCCGGCGGCGCGAGGATTCGGGTCCTGCGCTCGATTTCTTCAGCGAGTTGCTGTTCGTGCTCGGTCTGGACGACAAGGTCGAGGACACCTTCCGGCGCCGACGCCGCCAGGACGCTGAGATCATCGATATCCAGGCGGAG
>JAHJML010000021.1 GCA_018821365.1 Actinomycetota bacterium
CCGGCGATGAGCGCTGCCGCCGCGGCAGCCGTGACGCCGACCCCGGTCGCCGCCGCCCGCCGGGCGGCCGATCCGGCCAGGATGCGATGCCCGGCGCCGGCGGAGCCCTGCTCCCCGAGACGGGCCATCACCGATGCGGCCAGATACGGCGGGGCGGGGACGGTCGCCGATCCCAGCCGGGCCATCTCACGACGGAGCACCCGCTCCCGGGTGCCCACCACCTGGCAGCGCAAGCAGGATCGGGCGTGCGCCCTGGTCGGCGGCGCCCGGCGGGCACCCTCCGGCAGAGCCGAATTGAGACGGCACAGGAGCGGGCTCACGGGGCATCCTCCTCGAGCAGAGCCCGCAGGCGGGTGCGAGCCCGGTGCAGGCGAACCTTGGCCGTCGTCTGGGTGATCCCCAGTTCCCGGGCGATCTCGGCGTGGCTCCATCCCGAGACGTCCCGCAGCACCACCACCGCCCGCTGGCCGGGCGACAACCTCGCGATCGCCGCCACCAGCCTGCTCCGCAGATCGGCGACCTCGCCGGCGTGCTCGGGGGTCGGCCCGCCATCGACCAGCGTGTCCTCCAGTTCGGCGGCGATGTGACGGGCCGCCCGCTTGCGGTGGGTCCAGGCGGTGTTGACCGTGATCCGGTGCAGCCAGGTGGTGAAGCTGGCGTCGCCCCGGAAACCGGGCATCGCCCGCCAGGCGCGGATCAGGGCCTCCTGGGCCACATCGGCCGCCAGGTTGGGCCCCACCAATCGCATCGCCAGGGTGTACACGGTGTCCTGATACCTCCACACCAGCTCGCCGAAGGCGTCGCGGTCTCCTCGCTGCGCCCGTTCGACGAGCTCTTGCTCTTCCCGTTTGACCTGGTCCGACTTCATCCGGTTACCCGTGCCGTGGCCGAGACCAGCGTGACTCCGTCGGCGGCCACCGACAGCGCCAACCCGGCTCCGTCGGTGGCCGAGCCGGTGACGAGCGCCTGGACGGCAGGGCGCAGCGGTCTGCGGAAGCGCAGCCGCATCTCGGCGAGCGGGAAGGGGCCGGCGGAGTGGCGGGCGGCGGCCTGGATCAGCCAGGACGCCATCAGCAGCCCGTGCACGACGACCCCGGGGAGCCCGGCCGCCACCGCCGCCTGGTGATCCCAGTGGAGGGGGTTCCAGTCGCCGCTGGCTCCGGCATAGCGCACCAGGTCGGCCCGGCTCGCCGACCTGGCCATGGGAGGGATTGCGGCTCCCGCCGCCGGGAACGGGAGGGGGGCAGGCGGCTCGTCGGCTCCCCTGGCGTCCTGGAGCGGCTCCGGCTCCTCCCCGGCCGCGGCGGCGGCTTCGGCCGACATGAGGAAGGTGGAGGTTCCCTCCAGCCACGAGCCGGCCGACACCCCGAAGGTGACCAGGTTGAGCGGGCCGCGGGCCCGCACCTCGATCACCCGGCCCTCGGCCTCGATCGTCTCGCCGACGGCCAGGGGACGGTGCCAGGTGAACGACTGCTCGGTGTGGATGAGCGAGCGGGTCTCCGGGGCGACGTCTCCGTCGCTCAGGAAGGCCGGGGCCACCGCGAACAGGGCGGCGGCGGCATAGGAGGGTGGTGCGTGATCCGACCAGCGTTGCCGGTCGTCACCGGTGGCGGCCACGAAGGACGCCACCGATGCGGCAGCGACGGGAACCCGGACCGGGCCGTAGCGGCGCCCGGCGGCCTCGGCCAGCGTCATGGCGCCGGCCGGGGAGCCCCGCTCACCGGGTTTCCCGATGAGCGGTGTGCGTCCGGCACCACCGGCAGTACTTCTTCAGTTCGAGCCGCTCGCGGGTGTTGCTGCGGCTCTTGACGGTGATGTAGTTGCGCCGCTTGCACTGCTCGCAGGCGAGGGTGATCGGCGGGCGCTTGTCGGATGGCATGTCGTGGACCTCTCTCAATGCCGGCGGTCGACCCCCGGCCGCCGGCGGCGGGCGGGGGGCACCGGCGACTTACTTGTTGATCTTGGTGACGCGGCCGGCACCGACGGTGCGGCCACCTTCACGGATCGCGAACCGCAGACCCTCATCCATAGCGATCGGTGCAATCAACTCCACCGACATCTCCGTGTTGTCACCCGGCATCACCATCTCAGTCCCCGCCGGCAACTCGATGTTCCCCGTC
>JAHJML010000269.1 GCA_018821365.1 Actinomycetota bacterium
AGGATGAAAAATATTATCTAGAGGCTTGTAAACTCCTTAAGGAAGATACTAAAAACTTTATACCTAGATCGAATGAATGGATACAAGGTATGAGCTATAGAGTTCATCTTGAGCTAGAAAAGCATAATTTATCAGAAGCATTGGATTTAATAAAGAAACTCTTTGAAAATAATCAACTAACTTCAGAAAATCTCATGATGTTTGGAATAAACAAGGGGGCTTGGGATCTTTTTTTAATTACAAAATTTCTTGGATACTATAAACAAAATAATATTGAATTTACAATTGCAAAACCTCAGTTACAAATGCTGCTTCAATATATAGAGCAAAATATTCATGGCCCTTTTCCAAAGTGCAATATCCTCAAGTGGATTGCCTTTCTTGGAAAAAAACATGGATACGATGATATTGTAGTAAAAGCAATGGATGTTGTTGAAAAATTTGAGCCTGATTTTGTTATGCAAACAATATCACTTTCTTTTGATCTATTTAAGTGTTACACAACTAAAGAAAGTGCAAAAGAAGTGTTTGATAAAATTTCAAATCTTGAAAAGCAGGAAAAGTACTTTGCTTTGTATATGGAACATAGAAACTACAAAGAAAAATTTGATTTGAAAAAAGCAAAGGATTGGGATTTGTGGGATATTGTCTCACTACTACCATTTTATTATAGTTAACTCTAATTGCTAGTCAATTGGAGACGTGACACACAGATGTGGGTAAGGGTACTTTGGGATGAACTTCCAATTCCAAACAACTATCAACCCCATATCTAGTTCAGGGAGACCAACAATCTTTAGGGATTGATTTAATTCTTAGGAATTATAAATTATGAGCAATATAACAACAAATGTTTATATAATCTCAAAAAGTGGCAAACCATTAATGCCAACAAAAAGATTTAGAAAAGTAAGACTGTTGTTAGAATCAGGGCTTGCAAAAGTGGTAAAGAGAAAACCATTTACAATACAACTTTTATATCAAACAACGGAATATACTCAGGATTTAATACTTGGGATTGATCCAGGTAGTAGTGAAATAGGTCTTACAGTGAGAAAAAGTGATGGCGAAGTAGTTTTTGCAGGCGAGGTAGAAACAAGAAAAACAGAAGTTAGTCAAAATATGACAGAACGAAAGATGCATAGGCGAAGCAGAAGACAGCACAGGCGTGAAAAAAGTCAAAAACGAGCGAAAAAAAATAAAACGATCTTTGTTGAAAGACAATATAATATAGTCGGAACAGAAGAAAAATTGCATTGTAAATACATTAAACCAAAAAAAATAAAGTTTCTCAATCGTAAAAGAGGAGAAGGATGGCTGACTGCTACAGCAAGGAACTTACTTGATACACATAAAAATATTGTTCACCAAATAGAGAAAATGATGCCAATTAGTGAAGTGTATCTGGAGTATGGCAAATTTGATATTCATAAACTTAAAAAGCCTGAAATTAAAGGAAAAGAGTATCAAGAAGGCAGGAAAAAAGGATTTCTAAACAGCCAAGCATATGTACTTTGTCGAGATCAGTATAGATGTCAGTTATGTAAAAAGAGCAAAGGTATTTTACAAGTTCATCATCTACTTGAAGTACATAATGGGGGGAGTAATAATCCAGAAAATCTTATTACTTTATGCGAACAATGCCATAAAAAAGTGCATAAAAGCTCAAAAATAGCAACCAAAGTAAAAAAAATATTTGTGAATATTCGAACAAGGTATGTTCATACGACACTTTTAAATACAATTATACCATATTTTTATGAATGGCTCAAAAGAAGATTTTCTGAAGTATTTATAACTTATGGATATGAAACAAAAGAGAAAAGACGTAAATTTGCCTTAGAAAAAAAACATTATATAGATGCTTATCTTATTTCAATGAAAGATGATATATTTAATAGTCATTCAAATTTGAATGACATTGAAGTATATCAATATAAGCAATTTAGAAGACATCATCGCCAGATTATTCATGCTGTTAGAGATAGAAATTACAAATTAGAGAATAAAATAGTAGCAAAAAATCGGAATAAAAGGATGGGACAACTAACCGATAGTTTAACTGATTACATTAAAATCAGGGGAAAACAAATATTATCACAACTGCGAATATTACCAGGCAAAAAGGTTATAAGAAGCAATTTTAAAAAATTTAGCAAAGGAGATACCGTTAAGCATAAGGGAAAAGCCTGTGTTGTAAAAGGATATGGCGAAATGGGGCGAAGTATTGGCTTTGTCGGGCAAAAACAATATGTTCCTACAAAAGATTGTACGCTCATCATTAAAAATACAGGTGTTGTCTGTTTGTAAATTTATGGAATTGACTGGGCTACCAAAATTATAGTATAACTCAAAAAAAAAGCATAAGGAGTTATACTATGAAAACAAAAATTGATAGAGAATCTATAATTATTACAGTGTATGTTATTGTTACAGAAATTTGTGAAAAATTATTGGAAAAACCCGCTCAAAAGCAAAAGATTGATGATGCAGAAGTGATTACTATAGCTGTATGTTCAGCTCTATTTTTTAATAGTAATCATGATAAATCACTTGCATGGCTTTTCCAGGCAAAATATTTTTCTGTAATGCTCAGTTTATCAAGATACAATCGCAGAGTAAATCGTTTAAAAGATGTGATAGAATTTTGTATGGAAAAAATGTTTGACTTGTTTTTAAATCATGAAACATATATTACAGATTCGATGCCACTGCCTGTGTGTAAAAGAGCGAGAGCATTAAGAAATAAAAAAGTTCGTGGTAGAGAATACTGTGGATATTGTGCTGCGAAAAAAGAAAAATTCTTTGGATTTCGTTTACACATGGTAACAAATACAAATGGAGTGCCTGTATCTGTGCAAATATTGCCTGGTGCATTTCATGACCTTGCACCGATATTTGAAATAACTTACTCTTTACCTGAAAAATCTATATTGATTGGAGATAAAGCATATAATTGTGAGAGCATAGAAAAAATTTTAAAAGATTTAGGTGTCACCATTATGCCTTTTCGTAAGAAAAACAATAAAAATCAATGGTTCATGTGTGATGAACGATTTATCAAAGAGAATAGACATCAAATAGAGACTTCTTTCAGTATTCTTTCTGATGTTATGGGACTTAATCGTCTAAAAGCTAGAACTTTAAATGGGTTTCTTATCAAAACTTATGCTTCAATTCTAGCTCTTATTTTTCACATTGTGTTAGTTATCAACTAACAATTAGGGTAGTTTATATTTTATAATATTGAAAATGGAATTTAAAAAAATGGGAGATGAAAATGAAATTAATATTATTGTATATTTTTGCTATCGCTATTGGGTGTAATCAGCAAAATAACTTTAAGCAAGTTGTTTTCGAAAAAAAAAGAGCTCCACAGGGATCTGAAAAATTAATAAAGGAACTAAGTGGTAACAATGTCTTTGCTTTAAAACTTTATAACAATCTGGCTTCAAAGAATGACACTCATAATATATTCTTTTCTCCAAACAGTATCTCTACTGCACTTGCTATGACTTATGCAGGAGCAAGAGGAAATACTGCTAAGCAGATGAAACAGGCACTTGAGTTTACTATTGATGATAAGGAACTTCATAATGGTTTTTCTGCATTATTAGATCATTTGAATGAAAGCGGAAAAAAAGGTGGGTATAAACTAAGTATTGCTAATTGTTTGTGGGGTCAAAAAAATTACAAATTTCTACCCCAGTTTATAAAAATAACTGGTGATAAATACGGTGCTCCACTTCAAATACTTGATTTTATAAAAGAGACAGAAACATCAAGAGTAACAATAAACAAATGGGTTGAAGATAAAACAGAGAAAAAGATAAAAGATCTCATTGCTAAGGATGTTCTTACTCAAAATACACGACTTGTCCTTACAAATGCTATATATTTCAAAGGAGATTGGAAAACAAAGTTTAAAAAAGAAGATACAACAAAAGAAGCATTTTATGTGACAGATGCAAATAAAGTGCAAGTTGATATGATGACACAGACAGGAAAATTTAATTACTACAAGAGAAGAAAGCAGTTTCAGGTACTTCAGCTACAGTACAAAGGTGAGCAAATATCTATGTTTATTTTCCTGCCACACAAAGATTACGGTCTGAAAAAACTCCAATCTTTCTTGACATTAAGCGAGCTTAATAATATAAGATCAAGTATGTATGACGTAAAGGTCAATATTCATATCCCCAAATTTGAAATGACATACAAATTTGTAGCCAACGATGAGTTAAAAAAACTTGGAATGCACGATGCATTCTCTAATCTTGCTGATTTTTCAGGAATGAATGGTCGCAAAGATCTTTTTATCTCACAGGTTATCCATAAAGCATTTGTGAAAGTAAATGAAGAAGGAACAGAAGCAGCTGCAGCCACTGCTGTTGTAATGGAGCGCAAATCAATCTCTCGCATTGAAACTTTCTATGCAAATAAACCATTTTTATTTGCCATTATGGACAATAAAACTGGAAGCATATTGTTCTTAGGTAGAGTTATAAATCCTGCTAAATAAATATATTACGACTTGTTTGTACTAGTATTTTAAGTACAAAGACAATTACCTCAATCAGAATAAACTATTCCAGGTGTTAAACTATTTTCCTCTCCTTTTACCATAAAGTATCGAGGAGAGGAAAATATTAGTACCTGAATTATGTTAGGTAATAAAGAC
>JAHJML010000180.1 GCA_018821365.1 Actinomycetota bacterium
AGGTATCGGGGTAGCCGAACCCCAGGCAGCCTTCGACGTCGGCGGTGGTCACCACGCTGCCGAACCGGCCCAGCACGGTCACCCACGATGCCACCGAGTGGGGCTCGGAGTCGACCAGCACTCCGTCGCAGTCCCAGATGACCGCCCGGCTCACTCCGCCGCCTTGGTGCGGATCAGATCACTCACCTTGCGAGGATCGGCCCTGCCCCCGGTGGCCAGCATCACCCGTCCCACGAAGAACCCGATCAGCTTCTGATCGCCGCCCCGAAGGCGGGCGAGTTCGTCCGGATGGGCTCCGAATGCGTCGATGACGGCAGCCTGCAACGCCCCGGCATCGTCGATCTGCATCAGGTCGCGGGCCGCCGCCACCACCCGGGGCCGGCCCTCGCCATCGAGGACCCCGGCCAGCACGGTCTTGGCGGCGGTAGCCGACAGTTCTCCGGCGGCCACCATCGCCAGCAACTCGGCCAGCGCCGCCCCATCGAGTTCGATGCCGTCGGGTTCCTGCTCCGTGCGGCGCAGGTGGGCCACCACCTCCCCGGTCAGCCAGTTGGCGGCGGCGGCCGGGTCGGCCCCGGCGGCGACCGCATCCTCGAACACCCCGCCTAGGCCATCCCCGGCGGCCAGCAGGCGGGCCGCCTCGGCATCGAGGCCCATGCTGCGGTAGCGGTCCCGCCGGGGACCGGGCAGTTCGGGGAGGGCCGCCGCGATCCGCTCCCGGTACTCGTCGTCGACGTGCAGCGGCACCAGGTCGGGTTCAGGGAAGTAGCGGTAGTCGGAGGACTGCTCCTTGCTCCGCCCCGGCTTGGTGACCCCGGCGGCCTCGTCCCAATGGCGGGTCTCCTGAGCGATCCTCTCGCCGGCTTCGGCCAGCGCCGTCTGCCGGTCGATCTCGTAGGCCAGAGCCCGCTGCAGCGAGCGGAGCGAGTTCATGTTCTTGACCTCGACCTTGACCCCCAACTCCGACGCACCGGGGGGGCGAACCGAGACGTTGGCGTCGAAGCGGAGGCTGCCCTCCTCCAACCGGGCATCGGAGACCCCGAGTGCCAGCACGATGGCCCGCAACTCGGCGGCGTAGGCCCGGGCCTGCTCCGGGGACCGCATGTCCGGTTCGGTGACCACCTCCATCAACGGGACCCCGCTGCGGTTGAAGTCGATCAGGGCGGCCTCGGCGGCGTGGATGCGCCCCGACCCGCCCAGGTGAGTGCTCTTCCCGGTGTCCTCCTCGAGGTGGACCCTGGTGATGCCCACCGCAACCGTCGCGTCGCCCACCTCCACCTCCAGCGACCCTCCGACACACAGCGGGCGATCGAACTGGGAGATCTGGTAGTTCTTCGGCAGGTCGGCGTAGAAGTAGTTCTTGCGGCTGAACTCGCTGTCGGCGGCGATCCGGCAGCCGAGCGCCAGGCCCACCGATACCGTCATCTCGATGGCCCGTTCGTTGGGGACCGGCAGCGCCCCGGGGAGCCCCAGGCACACCGGGCAGACGTTGGTGTTGGGCTCGGACGAGAAGTCGACGGGGCACCCGCAGAACATCTTGGAGGCAGTCCGCAACTCCACATGGGTCTCGACCCCGATGACGGCCTCCCAACTCATGCCGCCCCCTCCGAGGTCGCCAGGGCGGGCCGGTCGTCGAACCCCACGAGGCGCTCGACGGCGGCGGCGGCTCGGAACAGCGCCGCCTCGCCGAGGGCGGGAGCGAGGATCTGGAACCCGATCGGCAACCCGGCATCGTCGAGGCCGACCGGCACCGAGATGGCGGGGTCGCCTGCCAGGTTGGTGGGGACGGTGGCGACGTCGTTGAGGTACATCGTCAGCGGGTCGTCCACCTTCTCGCCGACCTCGAATGCCGTGGTGGGACTGGTGGGGCTCACCAGCACGTCGACCTCCCGGTAGGCCCGGCGGAAGTCCTCGATCACCAGCGTGCGCACCTTCTGGGCCTGCCCGTAGAAGGCCTCGTAGTAGCCGGCCGACAGGGCATAGGTGCCCAGCAGGATGCGGCGGGTCACCTCGGGGCCGAACCCGTCGCGGCGGGTGGCGGCCATCATCCGCTCGACGGTGTCGCCGTCGAGGCGGGGGCCGTAGCGGACCCCGTCGAAGCGGGCCAGGTTGGCCGAGCACTCGGCGGGAGCGATCAGGTAGTAGGCATTGAGCGCCTCGGCACAGGCCGGCAGCGACATCGGCCGCACCGTGGCGCCCGCCCGCTCCAGGGCGTCCACCGTCCGTTGGAAGGCCTCCAGCACCGCCGGTTGGTTGCCCTCACCCGATAGTTCGGTGAGGACCCCCACCCGGAGGCCCTCCGGCCCCCGATCGAGCCCGGAGCGCACCTCGGGCACCTCGCCCCGGTACGAGGTGGCATCCGACGGGTCGTGGCCGGCGATCGCCTCGAACATGGTGACGGCGTCTTGGACCGTCCGCGTCAGCGGGCCGATCTGGTCGAGCGACGAGGCGAAGGCGATCAGTCCGTAGCGGCTCACCAGGCCGTAGGTGGGCTTCATGCCGACGATCCCGGTGAGGGCGGCAGGCTGGCGGATCGAACCGCCGGTGTCGGACCCGAGCGCTCCCAGTGCCGAGCCGACCGACACCGCGGCGGCCGATCCCCCGCTGCTCCCGCCCGGCACCATGTCGGGGTTCCAGGGGTTGCGGGTCGGCCCGTAGGCGGAGTTCTCGGTCGACGACCCCATGGCGAACTCGTCCAGGTTGGTCTTGCCGACCATCACCGCTCCCGCGGCGGCCAGGCGTTCCACCACGGTGGCATCGTAGGGAGGGACCCACCCGGCCAGGATCCGCGATCCGGCGGTGGTCTCGATGCCCCGGGTGACCATGTTGTCCTTGACGGCGATCGGAATGCCCTGCAGCGGCCCCAGATCCTCGCCGCGGGCGAAGGCGGCATCGGCGTCCCGGGCCGAGCCGGCCGCCCCCTCAGGGTCCAGGGTGAGGAAGGCATGCAGGTTCGCCTCGGTCATCGAGGCGCGGCGCCGGACCGCCTCCAGCAGTCCGACCGAGGTCAGCGCCCCGCTGCGCAGGGCGGCGCCGGCGGCGGCGCCCACGACCCCGGCGATCTCGTCGGCCGTGAACACCGGCGTGTCGGCATCCGGGCCGTCGTCTCCCGAGCCCACGAAGTCCACGACTCCGAGGTGGTCGGGATCATGAACGGCTGGGAGGGGCTCATGGACGGCAACGTCCGCCTCCTCGAACGGCGTGACGTCC
>JAHJML010000308.1 GCA_018821365.1 Actinomycetota bacterium
CGCTGTACGCCGCCGAACGGGCGACCGAGATTCTTCCCGGAGATCCCGAGGCGTGGAAGGAGAAATCCATGATTCTCGCGAGCCTGGGCCAGATGGAGCACGCCCTGAGAGGCTGCGAAAAGGCGATCGCCTGTTCGCCGGGCGATTCGGAGGCCTGGGTCATCAAGGGAGGCGTGATGAACGCCCTGGGCAACCTGAAGGAAGCGACAAAATGTTATGACCGCGCCATCAACCTGAACCCCAAGCAGGCGCGTTTCTGGATCAGCAAGGGTCTTTTCCTGGACAAGACGGGCAGGCACGCCGACGCCGAAGAATGTTACAAGATCGCCCTCGAGCTCGATCCCAACGCGGAGATCAGCATCGAATTTTCCGTGGATTTCTGAGGCGGCCCTTCGGGCCGCGGCTTTCAGCTATCGGCTATCGGCTATCGGCTTTCGGCTTTCAGCATCGCGCAGTCCCTTGAACCGTTCTGCATAACTTATAAAAATATTACATCGTAATATTTGACGTCCGCTTCCTGTTTCGCCCTGCGCGTTTCGCTGTTCATGGCGTGCAGCGGGAGAGGCAGAAGGTCAGTTGCAGTTCACGTAGTCCGGCGTGAGCACGGGCGTGGCCGTCGACCCGTTGCCGCACTGGCCGTACGAGTTCATGCCCCAGCACTGCACCTTCCCCGATGACAGGAGGGCGCAGGTGTGGTTGTAATGGCTCGGGGAGACCTCGGCGACCGCTCCCGCCAGGCCCGAGACGGCATAGGCCCTCGGCTGAGGCGTGGTCGTGTTCCCGGTGCCGACCTGGCCGTTGTTGTTGAAACCCCAGCACAATACCGCGCCCCCCGTGTCAACGACGCAGGCGTGGTAGCCGCCGGCCCAGAGCCCGTTGACCGTGCTCAGCGTGGTGCTGTCCGTTTTGATAACGTCCACGGGCGAGGTCCGCGGCGTGGTGGTCGTGCCGTCGCCGCACTGGCCGTAGTTGTTGCGTCCCCAGCATTTGACGTACCTTCCGTTGGCCTGCACGCGGGCGCAGGTGTACTCGTTTCCCGCGTGGATTGAATAGCGTACGGTGAGCCCGCGCACCTCGACCGGAAACAGCCTGGGCGAGGTCGTCGTGGTGTCGCCGCACTGGCCGTGGTCGTTCTTGCCCCAGCAGTAGAACGTCCCTCCGGTCATCACGCAGACATGGTCGCCGCCGACTGAAATTCCGGACGCATCGTAGTACATCGCCTGGTTCACGGGCGTCCTCTGGGGCGTGACCGTATTGCCGTTGCCGCACTGGCCGTAGTCGTTCTTGCCCCAGCACATGACGGCGTGGCTCGAGGCCATGATCACGCAGGTGGTGTAGTAGAGCGAGTCGACGGCCTGGACCCCGGAGGACAGTCCCGTGACGTTCACAGGCACGGAGCTGTCGTCGGTCAAGCCGTTGCCGAGCTCGCCGTAGCCGTTGTTGCCCCAGCACTGGACCCCGCCCGTGTCGAGAAGGGCGCAGGTGTGATACATGCCGGACGCGATGGCCGTGACGCCGGACGCGAGCCCGGTCACGTCCACGGGCACGCTCGAGGCTGTCGTCGTCCCGTTGCCGAGCTGGCCGTTCGAGTTGTAACCCCAGCACTTGACGGTCCCGTTGCCCGTCCCGGACTCGTCGATGAGCGCGCAGGTGTGATACCTGCCCGAGGAAACGGCGATCACGTGGTGCAGGTCCGCCACGATGGTGCCCTCGCAGTCGAAGTCGCTCTGGCACTCGTCGTCGATCGTGCAGAAGTAGTCGTCGTCGCAGGGCGATCCGGCCGGTATGAACAGGTCGCCGGGGCAAGCCGGGCCGCTGCCAGGGCATTTTTCGACAAAATCGCAGTCGCCTGCCGAGCCGCGGCACACGACCGTGTCGGGCAGGTACAGGTCCGTGGGGCAGCTAGGCCCTCCCCCCGGGCAGTTCTCGACGATGTCGCAGTCGCCCGCCGACGCGCGGCACACGACCGAGCTCGGCATGTACACGTTTCCCGGGCAGGCCGGGCCGTCGCCGGGGCAGTTCTCGACCACGTCGCAGTCGCCGCCCAACGCCCGGCACACGGTGGCAGAGGAGCGGTA
>JAHJML010000276.1 GCA_018821365.1 Actinomycetota bacterium
CATCATTCCCTGAAATGCTTCTTCAGAATTTATTCTATTTCTCCACTTGGAGAAGTCCTCAAGAAGGCAAAACGCCTGCGGAATGGTGTCACAATATAGTTTACTAAACCTAGTAACAAAAGTAGTCTTTCCGCATGCAATGTCCCCCATCAAGAATATGCCTTTTCGCTTGCCATCTCTAGTTAACGCCAACAATTCTTCGCTATTAGTATGATCGGAGAGAATCCTACCGGGCTCACGCTTCTTGATAGAATCCCATACATAGTCGTGCTGGTAGATATACTTTCCCGGCTCAATGAAGAGACTACTCTCCCACCCTTCTTCATCAATGGCATTTCTAGTAATTATTTGATTATAGTCTATCTGTTCAACAATGCATATGTTCCTAATATAGTCCCATATTGACCCACTTTTAGGAGGGCGCCGCAAACTAGAGGGAGCAATAGATGAGGCTAAATGAGCTGGCTCTGCCTGAATGATTGGTATCGTCGCTGGCTGACGAGGGGGCGGGCCAGCAGACATATCTGAAGGAACCTGAAAGACGCGACGCCGCCGGAGACGATTTAAAAACTGTACATTATCAATAATACATTCCCCATCATTTGTCGAGCGACCGGAGATTATATGTGGCACCCAGCCGCCACCCATATCATCGTATCTGAGCAGAGTGATACAAGCTTGATTAGTCGACAAATTCAGCTGCGTCATATTATATCCATTCAACCGGTCTGCACGGTTATAGCATGCACTTGCCATGATTCTAAGAAAGTCTGGAACCGGAGTCTCCACACCCGGGGAATGCTCATGCCCATTGAGACAAAAATGGAATCTACTACGAAGTGTATCCCAAAAGGGCTTATCTTCTTTCTCAACAAACCAATTCGCCGGATGGTGGATAAGGGCAAGACGCAAATCTGCACTAGATAAAGAATTGTAGAGGTTGTTAATTTGCCAAAGTCCGCCAGTCCAAAGTTTACCCTTCTCTCCATCCTCACCCGATGCCCATGCAGAGTTGAAACCAGCAATTCCTAAGTCGATTCCCTGGATTGACCGCTTGGTGGAATAAATAAGCCTGTCGGGATCACCTAATAGATGAGTGTATTTGCTTGATTCAAGGTACTGTCGATACTCCTTAAGACGCAGCATTAATCGCCCAAACTGCTTATCCTTGCTTTGAAGAAGATTGTTAATGTCTTCAATATTTGCGCTATTCATTAACCACTGCTGCTGATCTACCGCAACTTCAGACCTATCAACATCATGATTACCAGGGACGAAAAACACATTCTGATCGGGTACATCCGGGAAGACTTCACGAACAGAATCAAAGAAGGAGTCAAATTTATGATACTGGTCCTCCATACTAGATCCCGGATTAGTCGAAAAATTCCCAAAGGCCAAATCCCCGGAAAAGAAAATGAAATCCGGCGAAATACTTCTCTTTCTAAATACACGTAGACTCGCCACCAATTCACTTAATATGAAATCGGGCTCCCATGCATGTTTCGGTGAAAGTGCATGGAGATCGGATAGGTGAAGCCAGGTGATTATTCGTTCCAATTGACAATCTCCTTACCCAGGCTGCCGAGGACACCCGCTATCGTTCTGTGGTGGCGTACAATTATTCCCG
Organism: Actinomycetota bacterium; assembly: GCA_018821365.1. GTDB lineage: Bacteria > Actinomycetota > Acidimicrobiia > Spongiisociales > UBA11373 > JAHJML01. The sequence goes on from JAHJML010000276.1 coordinate 1,631, forward strand.
GATCATCTAAGAATCTCTCTCCTTGGTCTAGGTTGCCATAGATACTGAATTGATTCTCACAACAGAGCAAGCGCTTCGCGCAGCTCACGGATATGAGAATCTACTCTGCCACTACAACCAGAAACCCAATACAGAGTGTGACTCACGAGTCCGCCCCTGAGCCGCGTCCTGACGGGCACATCCCGTATGCTTCGCCCAAACTGCAGCTTCATCGGTCCACCGATCAAATCCCCCCAGATGACAGCTCGCGCCGGGAAATAGAGATTCGTCCAGCGAGTCGGCCCGAACACCGCAGCGTGGTGAGGCCAGCGATGTACGCGGTCAGCCGGATAGGAGAATTTCCCTTTCTCGAGCTCAGGCGGGCACGTCGGGAACTCGCGGCTACGTTGTTTCTCACGCAGGTCCACCTCGTCCGCCGCCATCAGGATCGAGGCATGAGTCAACGGGCTCCCAAGCGTCACGAAGTCTGTCACTCGCCAGGTGTATCCATTCAGTGCCATCTCAGCGAATACGTTAGACTGCATCGCCTGATAGGCATCAACGGAGTAGTCGCCACTCGCAACCAGCTCCTCTAGAGCCGTCATGCAGGGATGGTCTTTCTCCAAATCGCCGGTCTTGTTGTACAGCGGCCAGGCGTGGGTGAGAATGTCGTACCCGATCACGCTGCCGAGGCTATGCCCCACAACTATGATCCGCTGATAGCCCTTCTCATGGAGCGCCTGCAGGAGCTTGACACCCTTGACCCGGATCTCCTGACGACGCTTGATATTGCCAGGAGCAGGATCAAGGTACCTCGCCGCATCACCAATGATCTTCTTGAGCGCCGGGATCGCCACTAGAGTCACGACAGCCCCAAGGAGCCCCGTGAGCCACTTTGGGAGCTCGAGGACGCGCCAGGACTCAGGCAGAACGGTCTGGAGGAAGAGAAAGAGAATGACGAGCGCCAGGATTATCAGCATGAATCAGGCCCCACGAAGAGCCTTTGGGACTGATCCTGGCCTCCGAAGCAAGATGCACTTCGCCCACGCCACGACGTGGGAGATCATCGTCCCTTCCATCAGGTGTATTACATACCTGTGGGGGGCTTTGCAAGTTCCACTATTATGCCAACAGACTCTGCGGTGTCGAAATAGGC
>JAHJML010000313.1 GCA_018821365.1 Actinomycetota bacterium
CCGACGCGGTGGCGGCCGCCCTCGACCTGACCTACGGGCGAGCCCTGGTGGGCACCGACAACGCGCCCGCCGAGATCCGGGGGACGCACCTGACCTCGGGTGCGGCCGCCACCGACGCGGTGCGCGCCGGCCTGAGAATCCTCCACCGCCACCTCTTCGCCACCCGGTCGGGCACGACTCCCTTCGACCGGCTCACGCCGGCGCACACCTACGCGGGCGCAGTCCGGACCTTGCGGGGCGTGCTCTCGACCCTGACCGGCCCGAAGAACATCGGCCGGGCCCGGAGCTACTTCGCCGGCGACCTCATCGAACGGGACGACCCGAGAGCGCTGAAGGAGGTCATCCCGCTCGCCCCGAGTCAGCTCCCGCCGTCTCCCGAGCAGTACGACCTCGAGCCCATGTTCGAGCTGGAGCGGCAGTTCTCCGCCTGAGGACCAGCGGTCGCGCCGGGTAGGGCGAGACCGGGTACCTCCCGGCGTTCGCAGACATCACGCAACCTTCGCTGAAGAACCGCGCAACCAGGACGACGCGCAATGCTCCCCGAGCACGGCGAACTGGGGTATCGGGTTCCGCAACCATTCAAAGACACTCGACAAACCTCGAAGGCGCCCAGCCAGTTCGAGGCAGGCTCAGCCCTGGATCCCTGGTTGCACCAGTCCATCACGGCACCCGCAACGAGTGGAGGCGGCACGTGAGCACGAGGATTCAGGAACCCTCCAGGGGAACGTGGGACATCCAGGGCGTCCGCGACGGGGAGAAGGTCCTTCTTGAGCTGTCGCACCCAGCGATCGAGAAGAAGGCCCCCGTGCGGCTGGCCATGGACAGGGGCCTCCTGGACGAAGAGGCGCGCCAACGCTCTGCCGAGGAGCTGTCACACCCCCGGGTCGAGCTGGTCACGTTCGTCTGGAAGCTCGAGGTCAAGGACGCGAGTGGAGCTCTGCAGCAGCTTGTGCTCGGGCGGATCTTCACACCGAAGACTCCGCCGAGCTGGCCCTCGCTGGAGAAGGTCCGCCACGAGCTCGAGCAGAGGCTCTCGTCCGTACCCCCGGACGTGGAGCGCGCACGCACGACAGCCAAGCGAGTCATCGGGGAGCTCATGTGTGCTCCATCGGTCGCAAGCGTCCTGACCGACGGGTTCCTGCTCGCCTTCGCCGTCGACACGGTGCGGGCGTGCTCCTGCGTGCACTGCGCCGAACGAGCCCAGGGGCCGGTCCGGTACGTGTACCTCGTCCCGAGGTTCGACCAGGGCCCGGAGCTCTCGTCGCGCGAGCAACGTATCGTCGAGAAGATGCTGCTCGCCATCGAGGAGATCCCGGGGCATCTGTTCTCCCGCGCCCGCAACGAGCCGCGATGCACCCACGCCGCGGTCTGCCGCGCCATCAACAGCGTGCTCATCAAGGTCGCTGCGCCTCTGCAGACGGACAACGAGGAGTCCTATGCCCTCGCGGTACACACATACCTCGCGCCGAACCCGCCCGAGGTCTGGGACCTCGAGCCCATCGTGTGGGCGACCACAGCCAGGACGGGGCTGCCCTTCGAGCTGGTCGCCCGGACCGCACACGAGATGCTCCCCGATCTCGCGGCGGGCTACCTGGGCCCCTGGGACGGCGACTCGTTCCGGGCCTACGCCGAGGCCGGTCTGCGAAAGCGTCTCCTCAACTCCTTGCCACGCTTTCGGACCAGGGCGCCGGTGAGCGTCTTCCGGGCCGTGATCGCCTACGTGCTCGAGCTGGGGGGACATCACGACCTGCTGGACTGTACCCGATCGACGGACTCGCTGGACGCGGATGCCCACGGTCTGCTGAGGGATCTCCTGTTTGCTGCCTTCGAGCACGCCCTCTTCCCCGAGCACTACACACCAGGCAGCAAGGGCGTACCGCGGGCCAACATGATCCCTCCCCACCTGCGCCAGCAGATCGAGGCCGTGGCGCAAGCAGACGCCGCCGCCTTCCGGGCGCAGTACCTCCTGCACAAGGGCCGGGCGCTGACGGTCGAGGTGTACGAGGGCGAGTACCGGTTCTTCCACGGCGAGGACAGGCTGCCCGACGAGCTCTTCGCACGCTGCTCCGACGAGCTCATCG
>JAHJML010000181.1 GCA_018821365.1 Actinomycetota bacterium
ACCAAGGACCCCACCCTGCTGGTGGTGTTGTTCGAGGACACCGTCGCAGTGATCGGGGTGCTGGTGGCCGCCGGCGGACTCCTGCTGGCGCACTTCACCCACGAGCCACGCTGGGACGGTGCCGCCTCCATGGTGATCGGGGTGCTGCTGGCCGCCACCGCCTGGATCCTGGCGATCGAGACCAAGAGCCTGCTGGTGGGCGAGTCGGCCAGCAGGACGTCGCGGTCCGCGATCAGGGCGGCCGCCCTGTCGGTTCCCGAAGTGGACACCGTCGAGCAGTTGCTGACGATGCACCTCGGCCCCGACCAGATCCTCGTCAACATCGATCTCGGACTCGAGGACGGCCTCTCCGGTGAGCAGGTCGAGGATGTGATCGAGCGCGTCGAGGCCCGCATCCGGGCCGACGAACCGATGGCCACCAGGGTCTTCATCGAGCCGACGTGAGTGCTGCTTCCGCCCCGGGATCGTCTGCCAACCTCGGCCCCGGCTATGACGTCCTGGCCCTGGCGCTCGATCTGCGCTGCCGGGTGACGGTGATCGAATCCGCCGAATGGTCGGTTCGCTCCGGGGGTGCCCCGGCCGATCCCGGGGGGGCCTCGCTGGCGAGGAGGGCCGCCGAGTCCGCAGCGCCGGGGGTTGGCCCCCTGGCGGTCGCCGTCGAGAGCGAAATCCCGATCGCCCGGGGACTCGGCTCCAGCGCCGCCCTGATCGTGGCGACCATCGCTGCGGTGCGGGCACTGGCTGGAGGATCGACCGACCCGGGCGACCTGCTGGGGATCGCCGCCGGGGTCGAGGGACATCCCGACAACGTGGCAGCGGCGCTGTTCGGGGGACTGGTGGCGGTGGGGCCGGGTGGCGGGGTCCGCTCGCTTGGGGTGCATCCGTCGTTGCGGGTGCTGGTGGCGGTTCCCGACGCCACCCTCCCGACCGAACGGGCACGTCTGGCGACGGCCGGCCCGGTCGAGACCGCGGTGGCCGCCCGGACCGCCGCCCGGTTGGCCTTTCTCATCGAGGGGTTCCGCACCGGCGACCCGGCTGCCCTGGCTTCGGCCGCCGGGGACGAATTGCACGAGGAGCGCCGGGCCCACCTGTCCCCGATCACCGGCCGGCTGATCGGGGCCGCCCGCGACGCCGGCGCCCTGCATGCCTGCTGGAGCGGGGTGGGGCCGTCCGCCCTGGCACTGGTGACCGAGGCGACCATGGAGCAGGTCGGGGCGGCTCTGGCCGGTGCGCTCGAAGGGGGCTACGTGCTCTCCCCGGACCTGGACCGGGAGGGCCTGGTCGTCGGGTAGACCGTTTGACGCCGCGAGACGACGACGCACACCGCCGAACGGAAGGGGTGCGTGTGTGGGGCCGTGAGTGGCACACCCCCTCCCCTCCCGAGCCTGACGCTCCTGCGGGACTCCCTCCTTAGGAGGGAGACAACCTGGGGTTGGCCTACTCGCGGTCGACCTTGTCCTCGTCGTAGTAGTCGAGGCGGTGGACCGGCAGGACCAGCGAGGTGACGACGTTGATGGTGTGGGCGGTGATCCGCTTGATGTAGCGGCACAGCAACGCCCGAGGGACCGCATCACGCGCCGGTCGCGACGAGTTCATCTGGTCGACCAGACACTGGTCGTACTCGTCGAGCCAACCGTCGAGCACCGGCACCAGGGCATGGACGGCATCGCTGTCGCGTTCCCCATAGATGCGGGCGCAGTCGGCGAGCATGCCCGAGGTCCGGTCCCTGATGGCCTTGAGGGCGTCGAGGTCGTCGGCCGCCGAAAGGTCGACACCGGCATGGCCCAGGTCCCAGATGTTCTTGGCGTAGTCACCGATCCGCTCGGCATCCTTGATGACGCTCATCGCCACCAACACCCTGGGGAGGTCGGCCTGATGGCCCCGCACCGAGATGTGGACGACCAACTCCTTGCGGATGCGGCGCTCGGCCTTGTTGACCGACCGATCGCTTCTGCGAATCTCCTCGCCCACCGAGGCCGGGTCGGTTCCGCCGATCACCGAGTTGATGGCCAGGTCGAAGGTATGGCGATTGGTGAGGAGCATCTCGACGATCGTGGACTCGATCTCCTCGAGGGTCTGATCGGATCCGCCTTTGAAGAACTCGAAGACCATGACTGCTCCCTACTGGAGTACGAGTACCCCGATGATGGGGATTATGACGAATCCGCCCACGACATACACGATCACCACCGACTTCCTCACCTCGGCGCGCCGGGCGAGGCGCTGCGCCAGGTTGAGGGGGATCCCGCGCAGGAACGGCAACCCGTACCAGATGGCGACCCCGGCCACGTTGAACAGCGTGTGGACGAGGGCTATGACGAGACCCGCCCTGAGATCGGTGGCCAGCGATGCCAGCAGGGCGGTGATGGTGGTGCCGATGTTGGCCCCGAGGGTGATCGGGTAGGCGTTGCGCAGCGTGATCACCCCGGCGGCGATCATCGGGATCAGCACCGACGTGGTGATGCTCGACGACTGCACCGCCACGGTCATGATCACGCCGATGAGGATGGCGGTGATGCCCCCTCCCTTGGAGAGCACCGCATTCACCGACCGCTCCACCCGGCCCGCCATCATCAGGCGCATGTGGTGGGTCACGAACGCCAGGGCGACGAAGATGGCGGCGATCCCGACCACCAGGAGCACGATCCCCCGGGTGGTGCCGCCGGCGCCCATGCTGTCCAGCAGTTGCTCGAGCAGTTTCACCGGCGCCTTGACGGCGTCCTTGATGAACCCGCCCTGTTCGATGCCCGGCGACGTCATCCCGCCGAAG
>JAHJML010000182.1 GCA_018821365.1 Actinomycetota bacterium
CCAGTCGCACCGTCGGCGTGGCGTTGGTGCTGGCCACCGTCACCACCGCCGTAGGGTTCATGACCAACCTGTTCAACCCGGTGACGGCGATCGCGGATTTCGGGGTGGTCGCCTCGGTCGGGATCGGCTCGGCGTTCATCCTCATGCTGACCTTCGTGCCGGCCGTGCGCATCCTGCTCGACCGCCGGGCCGAGCGGCGCGGGGTGCACCCCATCGAGGACGGCCACCGTCCGGAGGCACGGATGCTGCCCAAGCTCATGGGGGGCCTGGCGGTGCTCGCCCAGAAGTTGGCGGTGGCCACCCTGGTGATCGCCACGGTGCTGGGAGGCTTGGGCGTCTGGGGCTTGACGAGGCTGGACACCACCTTCTCGTTCACCGACTTCGTGCCATCGGGTTCGCCGCTGCTGTCGACGTTCGACCTGCTGGTCGACGACTTCGGGGGCGGCTTCGAGACCACCGATGTGCTGATCGAGGGCGAGGTCACCTCCCCTGCGGTCCACAACGCCATGCTGCTGGCCTACGGGGCGATGGGCGACACCCCCGACATCCGGGTGCGGGGCGGCCGGCCGTGGGCCGACTCGCCGGTCACCGTCCTCTACGCCCTGGCGGCTCCTCCCGAGGCGGGCGGCAACCCCTTCACCTACTCGGAGGAGTTCGCAGCCGGGGCCGCCGATCTGGGCTGGACCCCCGACTTCTCCGACCCCGAGCAGCCCGATCTGTTCATGCCCGCCGATGTCGACGTGGCGGCCCTCTACGACCTGGCCGCCGGGTACCTCCCGGACCTGATGAGCTCGGTGGCGGCCCGGGACGAGGGGGGCGCCTACCGATGGCTGGACGTCAAGATCGCCACCCAGGCCGGTGAGGCCGGGGCCAGGGCGCTCGGCCAGAACCTCGACGCCGACTTCGCCTCCGTCGACGCCCTCCCCGGGGTCAGCGCGGTGACCACCAACGAGAACATCATCTCGAGCGGGGTGGTCAGGTCACTGCAGGCGTCGCAGGCCTCGTCGCTGGGGCTGACGCTGGCGGCGGCGATGCTGCTGCTGGTGGCCAACTTCCTGATCACCGCCCGGCGGCCCCTCCTCGGTGTGATCACGATCATCCCGGTGGTGCTGGTGGTCTTCTGGGTGTTCGGGGCGATGGCGGTCACCGGGATCTCCTTCAACCCGGTCACGGCGATGATCGCCGCCATCGCCATCGGCATCGGGGTTCCCTACACGATCCACATCACCCATCGGTATCTGGAGGATCGGCAGAGGTTCGACAGCCCCGAATCGGCGATCGAGCACACCCTCACCCACACCGGGGGAGCGCTGGCAGGCTCGGCGCTCACCACCGTCGCCGGCTTCGGCATCCTGGTGACCTCCACCCTCAAGCCGTTCCAGCAGTTCGGCCTGGTGGTCGGGTATGCGATCGGGTTTGCCCTGGTGGCGGCGGTTCTGGTGTTGCCGAGCATGCTGGTGCTGTGGGACCGCTGGCACCGCCGCCGCGGCGACATGGTGATCGGCGCCGCCGGCCCCGGGGCGACGGCGCCCTCCGAGGGTTCGTGACCCGGCCGGTACGCTGAGCCCATGGAGCGCCAGGGAATCGGCATCGGCGAGGAGGTCGCCAGGGCGGCCGGGGTCCCCGAGGATCTCGACGCTTCGGCGGCCGGGCCCTACACCATCCCTTCCACGAGGCGGCGCCGGAGTGCCGCCGCCATCATGGGGGGCATCGCCGGTCTGATGGTGGCCGGTGTGGCCGGCGGCCTTCCCTCCGGCATGCTGGTGGGCGCCGGGTTGCTGGCCGCCGGTGCCATCTGGGCCTGGGCGGCAGCCTGGCCGCTGCACCTCTCCGTCGAAGAGGCGCTGGCGGCCGCCAACCGGGAGGCCGAGTTTGCGGTCGGTCACGCATCGGCTGCGGTCGGATTCGACGGGTGGCGGGCCAAGCCGGTGTGGAACGTCCTGGTGTTCTCGGCCGACGACCCGCCATCGCAGCGCGGCCTGGTGCGGGTCGACGCCGTCACCGGCGAGGTGATCGGCTCCTACGTCGAGTCGAACCCCGAGATCCGGCCCTAGCGGCGGCCCCTCGCCAGCCGCCGCAGCACCCGCACCCACCAGGACCATCGGGTCGGTCCGGGCGCTGCTCCGGCGGCCTCCGCTTCGGCCCTGTCGAGGCAGTCTTCGATCAAGGCTTCGTGCAGTGGCCGCACCACTGCCAGCCACACCGGGGCGAAGCGAAGCGTGACGGCGCCATCGATGGTATGGGTGAGGGTGGCGGCGCGGTGGTCACCCTCGACCTCGAAGGAGTGGGCTCCGCTCAGGCCGTTGGGGCCGCCGAAGCGGAACCTGACCGTCCGGCCCGGCTGGTAGGCCTCGGCCCGATAGCGGATGAAGGCGTGCCCGCCGTCGGCGCCGATCCCGAGCGGGCGGTCGAGGCGCATCGGCGGCCAGCGGTCGCCGGGCCACAGGCGATCGTCGGGTGAGGCGAGGGTGTCGATCAAGGCGCCGACGACGTCCACCGGTGCGGCGATGTGCCTCCGGTGGACGTTGACGATGTGGATCACAGGACGAACTGCTCGCCATCGGCATCCTGGACTTCGAGGGCGATGCCGAAATCGGGGCGGCGCGGCCAGTGCTCGAGGAGGGCGGCAGCCTGGGTGTTGCACTCTGCCTGGAACAGTGCGAACGGGCCGCCGGAGTTGGTCTTGCCCAGTTCGGCCTTGTGGCCGGGGACGGGATCGACGCCTCCGGCATGCACGGTGACCCCCTCCATGAACACCACCGCCAGGCCGAGATCGCTGCACAGCCCCAGGATGCGGGCGGCGACCTGCGGGGGATAGAAGCCCTCGTCCTCGGGTCCCCGCCACATGGCGGCGGCATCGAACTGCATCGCCACCGCATCGACCGGATGCTGGCCCGCCTCCCCGAGCGGCGCGGCAACTGCGGCAGGCTCTTCCCCGAGCATGGCGGCGGCCACGTCGAGCACCCGCTGCAGGTCGGCCACTTCGAAGGCCCATGGGTTGCCTTCGTCGTCGGGGTAGAACTCGGCGAACAACCCGCTCTCGTCGCGGTAGACGATCCCGACGACCCGTTCTTCCTCGATCAGGTCGACGACCGACCCGTCCCATTCGGGATCGTGGCGGTCCCTGGCGTGGAGATCCGACATCTAGCGATCCGTGACGGGGAGGTAGTCACGAAGCACCTCGCCCTGGTAGATCTGGCGGGGGCGGCCGATTCGGGTGTCGGGATCCTCCACCATCTCCTTCCACTGGGCGATCCAGCCGGGGAGGCGCCCGATGGCGAAGAGCACCGTGAACATCCGCACCGGGAACCCGAGCGCCCGGAAGGTGATGCCGGAGTAGAAGTCGACGTTCGGATACAGGTCCCGTTCGATGAAGTAGTCGTCCGACATGGCGACGTCCTCGAGTTGCACGGCGATCTCGAGGAGCGGATCGTCGGCCCCGAGGCGGTCGAGCACGTCGTGGGTGAAGTTGCGGAGGATGGTGGCGCGCGGGTCGAAGCTCTTGTAGACCCGGTGCCCGAAGCCCCACAGGCGGAACGGGTCGTCCTTGTCCTTCGCCCTGGCGATGGCCTTCTTGTAGTCGTGGCCGTCCTCGTGGATCTGGGCCAGCATCTCGAGGACCTGCTGGTTGGCGCCACCGTGGAGCGGCCCCCACAGCGCCGAGATCCCCGCCGAGACCGATGCGAACAGGTTGGCGCGGCTGCTGCCCACCAGCCGCACCGTTGAGGTCGAGCAGTTCTGCTCGTGGTCGGCGTGGAGGATCAGCAGCACGTCGAGGGCCCTGGCGATCACCGGGTCCACCTCGGTATCCTCGACGGGGAGCGAGAACATCATGTTGAGGAAGTTGGTGGAGTAGTTCAGGTCGTTCCTGGGGTAGACGTAGGGCAGGCCGATCGACTTCTTGTAGGCCATCGCCGCCACCGTGGGCATCTTGGCGATGAGCCGCAGTGCCGACTGTTCGACCGCATAGGGGTCGACCGGATTCTGGAGTGCCGGGTAGAAGGTCGCCAGAGCGCTGGTTGCCGACGAGAGGATCGCCATCGGGTGGGCGCTCTTGGGGAACGCATCGAAGAACTTCTTCATCTCCTCGTTGAGGAGCGTGTGGTGGGTGATCTCCGATTGGAATCTGGCGAGCTCGTCGCCGGTCGGCAGGTCGCCGTGGAACAACAGGTAGGCGACCTCGAGGAACGTCGAGTGCTCGGCGAGCTGCTCGATGGGATAGCCCCGGTAGCGGAGAATGCCCTCCTCTCCGTTGACGTAGGTGATCTTGCTCTTACATCCGGCGGTGTTGGCGAATCCGAAGTCGAGGGTCACCTTTCCGGTGGCCGACCGCAGCCTGTTGATGTCGATCCCGGTGTCACCGATCGTTCCCGGCACCAGATCGAGTTCTGTGGCGCTTCCTACCGCGTTCAATGTGACGCGATCCTCGCTCATGCTTCCTCCCTCAGGATCGTCGAGCTTGGTCCTCAGTCGTCTTGGTGGGAGGCCTCTATCACCCGCTGGACTTCGGGCGGCGGTGCCTCCTCGTAATGGCCGAACGCCATCTCGAAGCTGCCGCGGCCGCTGGTCAGTGATCGCAGGTCGATGCTGTACCGCTGCATCTCGGCGAGTGGGACCTCGGCGGTCACCACCCGGGTCATCCCTTCGGCCTCCATCCCCATCACCCGGCCTCGCTTGGCGTTGAGGTCGCCGATCACCTCGCCCATCAGGCTCTCGGGCACCCTGACGGTCACGGTCATGATCGGCTCGAGCAGGGTGGCGTTCAGCTTGGGGGCCGCCGCCTTGACGGCCTGGATGCCCGCCATCCGGAACGACATCTCATCAGAGTCGACCGAGTGGTACTTCCCGTCGTAGACCGATGCCTGGACGCCGACCACCGGGTAGCCGGCGATCAAACCGCGCGCCAGGGCCTCCTGGACGCCCTTGTCGACCGCCGGGATGTACTGGCGAGGGATCGATCCGCCCTTGATGTCGTTGACGAACTGGTAGCCGTCGGGGGTATCGAGCGGGGCGAACCTGAGAAAGGCGACTCCGAATTGGCCCCGGCCGCCGCTCTGCTTCTTGTGCTTCCCTTCGACGTCGGCGGTGCCTCGGATGGTCTCCCGGTAGGGGATCTTGGGGAGCTGGGTGTCGACTTCGACCCCGTAGCGGCGGGCGAGGCGGGCAATGGTCACCTCGAGGTGGGCGTCGCCGAGGCCCGAGATGATGGTCTGGTTGGTGTCCGCCCTCCGCTCGACCTCGACGGTCGGGTCGTCCTCGGCGGCTCGCTGCAGAGCGGTGGACAACTTCTCTTCGTCCTGCGAGGAGCGCGGGAACACCGCCAGCGACATGACCGGCCGCGGGACGAAGACCGGTTCGATGGCGACATTCGAGCCGATGGTGCGCAGCGTCGATCCTGCCACCAGCGATTCGAGCTTGGCCACCGCGGCGATGTCACCGGCGATCACCTTGTCCATGTCCTCGTGCTCCTTGCCCCTCATGAGGAACACGTTGTGCATGCGCCCCCGATTGCCGGCCGGGGAGACTTCCAGTTCGTCGTCGTGGGCGATCGAGCCCCGGAAGACCCGGAAGAGGCTGATCCGCCCGACGTAGGGATCGGACATCGTCTTGAAGACGTAGGCGAGCTTGCCGTCGTCGGGCAGTGCGTCCCCGGACGCCAGGGGGGGAGCGGGCCGCTCCGAGGGACGGGGCCCGTACTTGACGATGAATTCGGCGAGACGGTCGATGCCGATCATCCGGGTCGCCGATCCGCACAACACCGGGAAGGCGGTGCCGTCGACCATGCCCTTGTGCATGCCTGCGATCAGCTGATCGCCGGTGGGCTCCTCGCCCTCGAAGTACTTCTCCAGCAACTGGTCGTCGGTCTCCACCACTGCCTCGACCAGTGAGGTGTGCAAGTCGGCGACCAGACCCTTGGCTTCCTCGGGGACATCGGCCCTGGTTGCGATCGGGCTCCCGTGGTACACATAGCCCTCTCCACCCACGAGGTTGGCCACGCCGGCGAGTTCGTGCTCGCTGCCGATGGGGACCTGGAGGGGGGCGATCCCGGTCCCGAAGATCTCTTTGAGCTGGCTCAGGGTGCGGCTGTGACTGGAGCGCTCCCGGTCGAGCTTGTTGACGAACACCGCGCGGGCGATGCCCTCCTGCTCGACGAGACGCCAGATGGCCTCGGTCTGGACTTCGACACCGTCCACCGCCGACACGACGAAGAGGGCGAGATCGGCGGCGCGCAGGGCGGCGAGCACCTCGCCGAGGAAATCTGCGTATCCGGGGGTGTCGATGATGTTGATCTTGAACCCCGACCACTCGATGGGTGCCAGGGCGAGTGCCACCGAACTCTCCCGGGCGATCTCCTCGGGCTCGAAGTCGGTGATGGTGTTGCCGTCCTCGATTCGCCCCATGCGGGTGGTGAGGCCGGAGAGGTGAGCCAGGGCCTCGGCGAGGGCGGTCTTGCCGCTGCCGCCGTGGCCCACCAGCACAACGTTTCGGATCTGATCGGGGCCCAAGGCGGGTCCTCCCTCTGGTCGTGGGTTGGGGGAGACTCTAGTGAGTGGGAAGCCACCCCATTCCGTGTGGTACCTTGCGATTCGAGGAGGCACCGTGCTGGACATTCGGGCTCGCAAGAACGTGTCTCGCGCGGTCGACCCGATCGCCCGAGTCGTCGCCAAGCTCGGCCTGTCGCCCGCCGCCATCACACTGAGCGGAGTGGCCATCAGCATCGGCGGCGCCGTCCTCATCTCCCAGGGCTACCTGGCCGTGGGCTGCGGTGTGATGGGGTTCGGGGCGCTGCTCGATGTCCTCGACGGGGTGCTCGCCCGCCTCACCGGCCGGGAGACCCTGCGGGGGGCGCTGCTCGATTCGTTCACCGACCGCATCGGTGAGGTGGCCGTCTGGTCCGGTTTGGCCTACTACCTGGGAACCCAGCGGGAGCCGACCCTGGTCATCCTCACGATCGGGGGCATCTGCGGCTCCCTGGTGATCCCCTACGTGCGGGCCAAGGCGGAGGCCTTCGGGGTGGAGGGCAAGGGCGGCTGGATGGGAAGGGCCGAGCGCCTGCTGGTGTTCGGGTTTGGGGTCGGCCTCTCGGAGTTCTGGCCGATACTCGAAGTCACGCTGTGGACGCTGGCGGTGCTGATCTGGCTCACGGTGATGCAGCGCTTCTACCTCACCTGGAAGCAACTCGAGGCGTGAAGGCCGCCCTCGGCTACTACCTCTCCCGCGCCCTCTCCGGGCTGTTCGGCTTGCTGCCCGAATCCGTGATCCGCCGGGCCGGGTACCGGCTGGGATGGTTTGCTTCGTTCTTCGCCGGGGACCGCTTTGCGATGGCCCGCCGCCACCAGCGCCGCGTGCAAGGCCCGGATGTGGACGATCGCAAGGCGGCCAGGCGGGTGTTCGGCTACTACGGCCGGTACTGGGCCGAGGTGCTCTGGCTCCACCCCCGCCGCCGCGACCTGGTTCTCCGCCAATCGACCATCGAGGGGGTCGAGCACCTCCACGCCGGTGCCGGGTCGGGCCGCGGCATGATCCTGGCGCTGCCCCACATGGGGAACTGGGAATCGGCAGGGCTGCGGTCGGCCGCCGAAGGGGCCAGGGTGCTGGCGGTCGCAGAGGCGCTCCCCAACCATCGGATCGTCGACTGGTTCACCCAGATGCGGAACATGATGGACATCGACATCGTGATCGCTCGCAAGGGAGCCCGGGTCACCGGGGATTTGCTGGCACGGCTTCAGGATGGAGGGACGATCGCCCTGCTGTGCGACCGCGATCTCAAGGGGCGAGGCATCCCGGTCACCCTGTTCGGCGAGGAGACCACCATGCCGGCCGGACCGGCCGCGCTGGCGGAGCGAACCGGCGCACATCTGGTGCCGGCGGGGTGCTACTTCCGGCCCGGGGCCGGCAACCGATTCGTGGTCCATCCCCGGATGGAAGTGCCCGACCTGCCCACCCAGGAGGAGCGGGTCGCCGCCCTCACCCAGGATCTCGCCGCAGTCATCGAGGGTTTCATCAGGGAAGCGCCCGAGCAGTGGCATCTGCTGGTGCCGAACTGGCCCAGCGACCGGGAGACATCCGCACCGTGAAGATCGCGGTTGTCTGCCCCTACGACCTCGCCGCACCCGGCGGCGTCCAGGACCAGGTGATCGGCCTGGTGGAGCGCCTCGGCGCCGCCGGCCACCAGATCTGGGCGGTGGCGCCGGGGAAGGGCGGGCCGGCGGGCACCCGTCACATCGGCGGGGTCATACGGGTGCCGGCCAATCGATCGACGGCGCCGGTCTCGTTGAACCCCCGGACCCGGGCCCGGGTGCGGGCGGCCGTCGAGGACGCCGAGGTAGTCCACGTCCACGAACCGTTCATGCCGATGGCATCGCTGGGGGTGCTGCGGTCGGGCCCCCCGCCCTCGGTGGGCACCTTCCATGCTGATCCTGGGGCAGTGGTCGGCGGCATCTACCGGGGAGCGGCGCCCGTTCTGCGGCGCCTGGCGGCCCGGCTCGACCTGGTGACGGCCGTCAGCGAGACGGCCCGGGCGGCGATCTCCCACTTCGCCGAGGCGCGGGTCATCCCCAACGGCGTCGATGTGGCCGGATTCCGGGATGCCCCCGGAGAGCGGGATCCGCTGCGGGTGGTGTTCATCGGGCGCGACGAGCCGCGCAAAGGCCTCGACGTGCTGCTGGAGGCCTGGCCCCGGGTCCGCGCCGATCACCCGGGGGCGACCCTGACGGTGATCGGCGCCGATCGGGGTCGGAGACCGGACGGCGTGGCCTTCCTCGGGCGGATCGGCGACGAGCAGAAGCGGTGCGAGTTGGCGTCGGCGGCAGTGCTGGCGGCACCCAACCTGGGCGGCGAGTCGTTTGGGATCATCCTGATCGAGGCCATGGCCGCCGGGTGCGCGGTGGTCGCCAGCAATCTGGCCGCCTTCCGGGCGGTGGCCGCCGGTGCCGGACTGCTGGTGGAACCCGGTGACGCGGCGGCGCTGGCGACCGGGTTGGGGGCGCTGCTCGGCGACCCGGATCGCACCGCCGCCCTGGCGGCCACCGGCGCCGGGATGGTCGAGCAGTACGACTGGTCCCGGGTGTCCGGCGCCTACCTGGCCGCCTATCGCGAGGTGGTGGCGGCGGCCGGATAGGGAGACGCGGGGTCGTACAATCGGGGGGCACACCAAGGAGAGCACCGTGGACAAGGGCACAGATCTGGTCAAGCGCGGATTGGCGGAGATGCTCAAGGGCGGCGTCATCATGGACGTGGTCAACGCCGAGCAGGCCCGCATCGCCGAGGAGGCCGGGGCGGTTGCGGTGATGGCGCTGGAACGGGTGCCCGCCGACATCCGCAAGGACGGCGGGGTCGCCAGGATGGCCGATCCCACCAAGGTCGAGGAGATCATCGCGACGGTTTCGATCCCGGTGATGGCCAAGGCCAGGATCGGCCACTTCGTCGAGGCGCAGATCCTGGAGTCCCTCGGGGTCGACTACATCGACGAGAGCGAGGTCCTCACGCCCGCCGACGAGGAGCACCACATCGACAAGTGGGCCTTCACCACCCCCTTCGTGTGCGGGGCCCGGGATCTGGGTGAGGCGCTCCGGCGCATCGGCGAGGGCGCCGCGATGATCCGCACCAAAGGCGAGGCCGGCACCGGCAACGTGGTGGAGGCCGTCCGTCACATGAGGAAGATCAGCGGCGAGATCCGGCGACTCCACGGCCTTGCCCCCGAAGAGCTGATGGCGGCCGCCCGCGACCTCAAGGCGCCCTTCGGCCTGGTGCGCGAGGTGGCAGGCACCGGAGTGCTGCCGGTGGTCAACTTTGCGGCGGGCGGCATTGCCACCCCGGCCGACGCGGCATTGATGATGCAACTGGGCTGCGACGGCGTGTTCGTGGGTTCGGGCATCTTCAAGAGCGAGGATCCGGGCCCCCGCGCCAAGGCGATCGTCGAGGCGGTCACCTACTACCAGGATCCCTCGATGCTGGCCAAGGTGTCGCGGGGACTCGGCGAGGCCATGCCCAGCGTCGAGATCGACACCCTGGCACCCGAGGAGCGCCTGGCGAGACGCGGCTGGTGACCGTGCGGGTCGGCGTGCTCGCCCTGCAGGGCGACTTCCGCGAGCATGCGGCTTCGTTCGAGCGAGCCGGAGCCGAGACCGTCCTGGTGAGGACCGCTGGGCAACTCGAAGGGATCGACGTGCTGGTGATCCCGGGCGGCGAGTCGACCACCATCGGGAAACTGGCCGATCGCTTCGGTCTCCTCGAACCGATTCGCACCGTGGTGGCCGGCGGCCTCCCCACCCTCGGCACCTGTGCCGGGATGATCTTCCTGGCCACCGGCACCACCGGTCCCGAGCAGGTCCAGGCGGGAGTCCTCGACGTGGTGGTGGAGCGCAACGCCTTCGGCCGCCAGGTGGACTCGTTCGAGGCGGATCTCGACGTCGACGGGTTCGATGCGCCGGTCCACGCCGTGTTCATCCGGGCGCCGTGGATCGCCGGCGTCGGACCGGGTGTCGAGGTGCTGGCCGAGGTGGAGGGCCATCCGGTGGTGGTGCGCCAGGGCAACGTCGTCGCCACCTCGTTTCACCCCGAACTCACCGGCGACGACCGCTTCTCTAGACTGCTGCTCGCCATGGCTGGGGAGCGCTGATGTCGGGACATTCCAAGTGGTCGACCATCAAGTACAAGAAGGGCGCCAAGGACCTCGCCCGGGGCAAGCTGTTCGCCAAACTGGCCCGCGCCATCGAAGTGGCCGCCCGCGAGGGCGGGGGAGACCCGATCGCCAATGCGGCGCTCGGGCAGGCCATCGACAAGGCGAAGGCCGCCTCGATGCCCAACGACAACATCGACCGGGCCGTCAAGCGGGGGACCGGCGATGTCGAGGGCGCCGTCTACGAGGAGTACTGGTACGAGGGCTATGCCCCCGGCGGTGTGGCCCTCTACGTGCAGATCCTCACCGACAACCGCAACCGGGCGGCCAGTGAGGTGCGCTCGACGTTCAGCCGCAACGAGGGGAACCTCGGCGAGCCGGGATCGGTCGGGTACCTGTTCGCTCTCAAGGCGTATCTGCTGGTGGCGGGGGCCGAGGACGATGTGATGATGGCCGCCCTCGAGGCGGGGGCCGAGGACGTCCAACCCTCCGGAGACCTGTGGGAGGTGACCGGGGTGCCCGGCGACCTCTCCGCCATCCGGCGGGCACTCGAGGCGGCCGGGCTCGAGATCGAGACTGCCGAGGTGACCCAGATGCCCTCGATGACCATCCCCGTCGCCGAGGACCAGGCTCGCCGGGTGCTCCGCATCGTCGATGCACTCGAGGACC
This sequence comes from Actinomycetota bacterium, assembly GCA_018821365.1. Classification (GTDB taxonomy): domain Bacteria; phylum Actinomycetota; class Acidimicrobiia; order Spongiisociales; family UBA11373; genus JAHJML01. The sequence goes on from JAHJML010000182.1 coordinate 11,291, forward strand.
TCGACGACGTCCAGGCCGTCTTCGCCAACTTCGACATCTCCGACGAGGTGCTCGCCAGTTTGGCGGGATAGCCCGGCCGCCGGCGGAGAATGGACTCGCACCCCATCCCGCATCCTCTAACCTGTCGAACATATGTTTGTCCTCGGCATCGATCCCGGGTTGTCCATCACCGGCTACGCCCTCGTGGCAACCGAGGGGTCGTCGATGCGGGCGGTGGCCGCCGGGGTGTTGCGGACCGATCGGGACCTGCCGATGAGTGTCCGCCTCGCCGAGCTGTTCGGTGATCTCGAAGTGTTGATCGCCGAGCACCGCCCCGAGGAGGTGGCCATCGAGCGGGTGTTCGTCAACCGCAACCTGCAGACGGCCGAGAGCGTGGGTCGGGCCTCGGGGGTGGTGCTGCTGGCGGCGGCCCGGGCCGGGCTCGAGGTCTACGAGTACACGCCGTCCGCCGTCAAGAAGGCCATCGTCGGGGTGGGCACCGCTCCCAAGAAGCAGATTCAGGAGATCGTCGCACGGCGGCTCGGCCTGCAGGCGGCGCCGGCTCCCGCCGATGCCGCCGATGCTCTGGCGGTGGCGATGTGCCATCTGCAATCGGCGCCGCTGCAGCGGGCGATCCGGGAGGCTCGATCGTGATCGACCGGCTGCGCGGGGTGCTGGCGGTCAAGCGGAGCGACGCGGTGATCGTCGAGGTGGCGGGCGTCGGCTACCGGGTGGGGATGACTCCTCGCAGCATCGCCGAGATGCCGGGCACGGGGCAGGAGGTGGTGCTCCACACCCACCTCTACGTGCGCGAGGACCAGATGGCGCTCTACGGGTTCGACACCGCCGACGAACGCGACCTGTTCGGGCTGCTGCTGACCGCCAGCGGGGTGGGCCCCAAACTGGCGCTGGCGATCCTGGCCACCATCCCTCCCAACCAGCTGCAGCACGCGGTGCTCTCTGAGGACGCCGGGGCCTTGACGGCGGTGCCCGGGGTCGGCAAGAAGACCGCTCAGAAGCTGATCCTCGACCTGCGCCCCCGGTTCGACCTGCCCGATGCCGATCTGGCGCCGTCGACCCCGATCGCCGAGGTGCGCGAGGCGCTCGAGGGACTCGGCTACCAGCCTTCGGAGGTTCGCGAGGCCCTCATAGGGTTGGAGGCGAGCGACAGTGTCGAATCGATGCTGCGGGCCGCCCTGAAGAGGCTGGGTGGGTCGTGAGGGAGGACGGGATGCTGTCGGGCAAGATCGACGCCGAGGAGGCGGCCTTCGAGGCGGGGCTGCGCCCCCGACGGATGGACGAGTTCGTCGGTCAGGCCGACCTCAAGGAGCGGCTGGCGATCCTGGTCGAGGCGGCCAGGGGCAGGGGAGAGCCGCTCGACCATGTGCTGTTCAGCGGTCCTCCCGGGCTCGGCAAGACCACCCTGGCCGGCATCCTCAGCAACGAGATGGATGCCCAGTTCCGGGCCACCTCGGGTCCTGCCCTGGAGCGGGCCGGCGATCTCGCCGCCATCCTCTCCAACCTCGACCCGGGCGACGTGCTGTTCATCGACGAGATCCACCGCCTTCCCAGGGTGGTCGAAGAGGTTCTCTACACCGCCATGGAGGACTTCCAACTCGACATCGTCGTCGGCAAGGGCCCGGCCGCCCGTTCGATCCGCCTCGAGTTGCCGCCGTTTGCGCTGATGGGCGCCACCACCCGGGTGGGGCGGGTCACGCCACCGCTGCGAGACCGCTTCGGCTACGTCGCCAGGATCGACTACTACCCCCCCGACGATCTGGAACTGATCGTGCGGCGCTCGGCGAGCATCCTCGATGTCGACGCCGACGACGCCGGCACCCGTCTGATTGCCGAGCGGAGCCGGGGGACTCCCCGCATCGCCAATCGGCTGCTCCGGAGAGTGCGTGACTACGCAGCCGTCCGTGCCGACGGCCTGGTCACCGGCCCGATCGCCGAGAAGGCGCTGGCGGTGTTCGAGGTCGACGATCGGGGACTCGACGCCGTCGACAGGGCGATCCTGGAAGCGGTGGTCCTCAAGTTCGGTGGAGGTCCTGTCGGCCTGTCGACGCTGGCGATTGCGGTCTCCGAGGAGCCCGAGACGGTCGAGGACGCCTACGAGCCTTACCTGCTGCAGCAGGGGTTGCTGCAGCGCACCCCCCGAGGCCGGGTGGCGACCGCCCTGGCGTACCAGCACCTCGGGGTGGTGGAACCGGGCAACGGGGGCCAGCAGACGCTGGTCTGACGCCTGGGTACCCTCCACACGGTGAAACGGCTCATCTCGCTCTCGACCACCCCGGCCGTGGCGACCCACGACTGCGGCGGCGGGGCCGCCGATACCGCGGCCACCTCCTCGGCGCCGGCAACGGCGACTCCCGCCCGCCTGTGACTCCTCGCGCCACCTCGGATTTCGGGTACGACCTGCCCGAGCAAGCCATCGCACAGGCCGCCGTGGAACCGCGCGATTCGTCCCGTCTGCTCGATGCGGACTCCCTCACCGACCACCGCTTCTCGGATCTGCCAGGTCTGCTCGCCCCCGGCGACCTGGTGGTGGTGAACCGGACCAGGGTGAGGCGGGCCCGTCTGCTGGGACGCAAGGACACCGGAGGCAGAGTGGAGGCGCTGCTGCTGAGCCCCCTGGGTGACGGCCGGTGGGAGGCGCTGGTCCGGCCGGCCCGCCGCATCCGGCCGGGCTGTCGGATGCGGTTCGGCGCCATCGGCGCCGAGGTGGTCGAGGGTCCCACCGGCGGCAGGGTCGTCTTGCGGTTGGATGCCGCCGACGCAGAAGCGGCCATCGCCGCCGCCGGGACCGTGCCGCTTCCCCCATACTTCAAGGGAGAACTCGCCGACGACGATCGTTACCAGACGGTGTACGCCGACCGGATCGGGTCGGCGGCGGCGCCCACCGCCGGGCTCCACTTCACCCGGGGCGTGCTCGACGGCCTGGCCGGCCGCGGGGTGCGGATCGCCTCGGTGGATCTCGAGATCGGCCTCGACACCTTCCGACCCATCGCGACGGCGACCATCGAGGAGCACGCCATGCACACAGAGCGGTATCGGGTGGGGGAGGAGACCGCCGCGGCGGTCTCCGCCACCCGGTCCGGTGGCGGCGAGGTGGTGGCGATCGGGACGACGGTGGTGAGGGCTCTGGAGAGTGCCGCCCGCCTCTCGGGAGAGGTGGCTGCCTGTGAGGGGGCGACCGACCTCTTCATCACCCCGGGCCGCCGGTTCCGGGTGGTCGATCGGCTCGTGACGAACTTCCACGTGCCGGGGTCGACGCTGGTGGTGCTGGTGGCCGCCTTCATGGGAGATCGCTGGCGGGAGGCCTACGCCGCCGCCCTCAGCCGGGGGTACCGTTTCCTCTCCTTTGGGGACGCCATGATCGTGAGGAGGTCGGGGTGAGCGATCCGGTGCGCTTCGAGGTGCTCGCCACCGATGGGCCCGCCCGGCGGGGTCTGCTCGGCACCCCGCACGGGTCGGTGCCGACCCCGGCGTTCATGCCGGTGGGGACCCGGGCCACGGTGCGGGCCCTCGACCCCGACGACCTGCGGCAGGCGGGCACCGGGATGGTGCTGGCCAACACCTACCACCTGATGCTCCGCCCCGGCGACGACATCGTGGAGCGGATGGGGGGCCTGCACGGGTTCATGGGATGGGACGGGCCGCTGCTCACCGATTCCGGCGGGTATCAGGTCTTCTCCCTCGACCCGAGACTGGACGACGACGGGGTGACCTTTCGCTCCACCTACGACGGGTCCACGGTGAGGATGACCCCCGAGATCTCGGTGGCCGTCCAGGAGCGGCTGGGGGCCGACATCGCCATGGTGTTGGACCACCTGGTCGGCTTGCCCGCCCCGCTCGATCGGGTGCGGGAGGCGCTGCAGCGGACCCTGCGGTGGTCGGAGCGCGCCATCGAGGCGCATCGCCGCCCCGACCAGGCGCTGTTCGGGATCGTCCAGGGCGGAGTCGACCCCGAGTTGCGGGCCGAGAGCGCCGCCGCCACCGCCGCCCTCGGGTTTCCGGGATTCGGGATCGGCGGGCTCTCGGTGGGGGAGGAGGCGGAGGACCGCAACCGGGCCATCGCGGCGACGGTCGCCGAGTTGCCGGCGGGCAAGGTCCGCTACGTCATGGGCCTCGGCGACACCGAGGGGGTGCTCGATGCGGTGGCCGGGGGATGCGATCTATTCGATTGTGTCTGGCCCACCCGGTTGGCCCGCCACGGCAAGGTGCTGACCTCCGCCGGCGATTTCTCGATCCGGAGGGCGGAGTTCGCCGACGACCCCGCCCCGCTCGACGAGTCGTGCCGGTGCCGAACCTGCCGCAACCACAGCCGCGCCTACCTGCGCCATCTGCTGATGACCGGCGAACTGCTGGTCTACCGACTGCTGAGCATCCACAACCTCACCTACACCCTCGGCGTGATGCAGGGTGCCCGCGACGCCATCGCCGCCGGAGGGTTCGAGGCCTTCCGGAGCGGCCTGGCGGCTTCCCGCAGACGCGTCTGATGCGGCGAACGCTACGATGTGCCGGTCCCGGCCGGTGGCCGGGTTCTGTGAATACCCCTTCCGGGCCGGAAGCGGCCCCCCGGAGGCCCCATGCTGAGCACCTTTGAGATACTCGCCCAGGCCGAGGACACGGCCGCCGGCGGCACCCAGAGCATCATCACCACGGTCATGTTGTTCGCCGTCATCGGCGGCCTGTTCTGGTTCCTGCTGATCCGTCCGCAGCGCACCAGGGCCAAGCGGCAGCAGGCGGTGATCTCCTCGCTGGAGGTCGGAGACGAGGTCCACACGATCGGCGGCATCATCGGGACGATCGAGTTCATGGACGACGCCTCGGCGGTGCTCAGGCTCGAGGGCGGGGGCCGGATGCGGGTCGTCCGCCGGGCCATCGCCGACAAGTACCAGCCTCCCAAGACGAGCTCCGACTGAGCCATGGGCCGCCGCGCTGCGCTCATCACCGTGTTGGCGACCCTGGCAATCGTCTGGGGCTCGCTGGCCGCCGTGCTCGGGTCGGGCACCACTCCCAAGCTGGGCCTCGATCTGCAGGGCGGCTTCTCGGTGGTGCTGGAGGCGCCCGAGGGGACCGACGGGGCAGTGCTCGACAAGGCGGTCGAGATCATGACCCGCCGCATCGAGGCGCTCGGTGGAGTGCAGGAGCCGGTCCTCAAGGTCGTCGATCAGCGCAACATCCAGGTGGAGTTGCCGGGCGTGACCGATCGCGACCGGGCCCGCGCCGCGGTCGGCACCACCGGGCAGTTGGAGTTCCGCCCGGTGATCTCCTACGCCAGCGGGGTCAGCCCGCTGGTCGCTGAGGCCACTCAGGCGCAGAGCCTGCAGCAGCAATTGGAGGCATCGCAGGCCACCACCACCACGACCACCACC
>JAHJML010000183.1 GCA_018821365.1 Actinomycetota bacterium
CGCAGCCGCCCTGATCCTCCACCGCCGCTCGTCCCCCACCAAGCTGGCCTTCAACCTGGCGATGCACTACCTGGAGACGGTGGTGGCGCTGGCGTTCTTCAGGGGACTACTCGGAGGCCGCCCCTTTGCCGGCCTGGTTGGTATGGGGCTCATCCTGGGGGCCCACGCTCTCTCGGTGATCCTGAGCGCCTCGATGGTGACGGTGGCGATCTGGTTCAACGATCGCCGCCGCACCCTCGACGAGATCGCCTACTCCATGGTCGGCGGAATCGGCGTGAGCATGGGCGCTGCCCTGGTCGCGTTGCTGTTGCTGGTGGCGGCCCGGGACACCATCGAGTCGCTGGTCGTGATCGCCGCGGCCGTCGCCATGCTGTACGGGGCGCTGCGGGTATTCGGTGCGTTGAGCAACCGGTACGAGCAACTGCGATCGGTCCATGCATTCAGCACCGCGGTCAACATCCCGACCAGCGAGACGGAGGTGGCCGCCACCACCTTCGAGCACCTTGCCCGAACCCTGCAGGCGGGCATCGTCGAGGTGGCGAGCACACTGCAGGGCCACGACGGGGTGATCTGGCACTACGCCCGACTCGAAGACGGGAACCTCACCAGGCGGATGAGCGGGTCGGATGCGTCCGAGTTGGAGATGCTCATGAGCCTGCTGATCGACCACGGCGGGGTCGTCGGGCCGCAGACCGGCGGAGCGGTGGCCGGGCATCTCGCCCGGCGCGGGCTCGGCAAAGGTCTCGCGTTCGGGTTCGAGTCCGGCCCGGTCAGAGGCATGATCGCCGTCGGGGATCGGCTGTCGAGCGACGGCGTGTTCGGGAGTGCCGATCACTCGCTCTTCGAGACACTGGCGATCCAGGCCGCCACCAACCTGGAGCGAACCGCCCTTATGACCCGCCTGCAACGGGAGATCGACACCAAGGAGTGGCAGCGCCTCCACGACGAACTGACCGGCCTCCTCAACCGGGTCGCCTTCACCGAGCAATTGGCGGGCCGCCTGGACTCCGGCGCCCGCTCCCTGGCAGTGGCCATCATCGATCTGGATCGCTTCCAGGACATCAACGACCTGCTCGGGCACGCCAACGGTGACGTGCTCCTTCAAGAGGTCGCCAAGCGACTCCGGACCGGTATCCGGTCCGAGGACGTCCTTGCTCGCATGAGCGGGGACGAATTCGCCGTGCTCTTCGACGACGTCAGGGAACCCGACGCGGTCATGGCTTTGGCCCGGCGGGTGAGCCAGTCGTTCGCAGACCCCTTCGTCGTCAACGGGGTCAACCTCACCGTGGCGGCCTCCACCGGCATGGCACTCCACCCCGACCACGGCGCCGATGCCGGGACCCTGCTCCGACACGCCGACATGGCCATGCACGCCGCCAAGGCGGCCCGCCGGTCGATCGAGGTCTACGACCTGGCTCAGGACCTGGCCACCGAGCGCCGCTTGATGCTGGCCAACGATCTCAGTCACGCAGTCTCCCACGGTGGCCTGGCAGTCGCCTATCAGCCCAAGGTCGAGATGGCCGATGGACGTACCATGGGCTTCGAGGCGCTGGCACGGTGGGAGCACCCCGATCTCGGCTCGGTGTCGCCGGTCGAGTTCATCCCACTCGCCGAGCACACCGGGGTCATCGTCGACCTGACCGCCCGGGTGCTCGATGTGGCCCTCGCCGACGTCGCCCGGTGGCGGACGGTCGATCGTCGTCTCACGGTGTCGGTCAACGTGCCGCCATCGGTGCTGGCCGATCCGGGCTTCTCCGATCGGGTGAAGGCGGCCCTCCGGCGTCACGAGGTCCCCGCCGAGGCGTTGATCCTCGAGGTCACCGAATCGGAAGCGCTCATCGACGACCGGGACACGACCGGTTGCATGGTGCAATTGGCCGCCGCCGGGGTGATGTTCTCGGTGGACGACTTCGGCACCGGCTACTCGTCGCTCTCCTATCTGCAGAATCTGCCACTCGGCGAGGTGAAGATCGATCGCTCGCTGATCATGAGGATCGCCGACCATCCGGGCGACCTGGAGATCGTGTCGGCGACCGTCCGACTGATGCAGACGCTGGGCTTGCGGGTGGTGGCCGAGGGGGTCGAGACCGCCGAGGTCTGGAGCTGCCTGGCCGGCCTCGACTGCTACGCCGTCCAGGGCTACCTGGTCTCCAAGCCCCTCCCGGCCGACCAGGCGGATGAGTGGGTGGCGTCACCGGGTTGGCGCCTCGCCGACCTGGGCGTCGTCTGATCCCTCGCGGCCGTCTTTCGGATGGGCCATGGCTAGTCACTCCGTGTAGATGTGGTTGGTCCTCCAGGCGACTACTCTCCGTGGTCGATGGGATACCGGCGGCACTCTAAGGGAAGTCATGCACGGTGCACTCATGGGTAGGTCCGGTGCCGGGTGCCCCGACCGCGGCGCAAGCCCGGATCCCGGGGACCCGCCTTGACTCCGGAGTCCACCCCGCCGGGGGCCCACACAGGTGATCTCCGACCGGGTGCGATGGCCGCCATCACGGCCCTGATGGCGGCGGCCACCCTCGCTCTCCTGCCCGCCCTGGAGTCCACGCCCCCCGCCGGCCCGATCCGCCTGACCCTTTGGATGGTGGTGGCCCTGTCGGCGGCCACCGAACTGGCACCGGTCTACCACCACCGCGGCCGGCAGACCCACACGTTGTCACTGTCGGAGATCACCCTGGTCATCGGACTCGCCTTTGCCGCTCCCGGGGACCTGGTGCTCGGCAGAGCGATCGCCGGCCTGGCCGTCTACGGCGGCTACCGGCGTCTCCCGGTGCTCAAGACCGGGTTCAACACGGTGCTGTTTGCCCTCGAGACGGCGGCGGCTGCCGTGGTGTTCCGGGCTGTGCTCGGCGGCGGGTCACCGGCGGAGCCGATTGGATGGCTGGCGGCCGTGCTCGCAATCGGGGCGGCGACCGCCATTGGCATCGGGGCGGTGCGGGGGATCTTGGCCCTCCACGGTGAGCGGACCGCTACCCGGGACACCCGAGCCACCACCATGCTCAGCCTGGGGTTGACCGCCCTCGGCACGGTCATCGGGATACTCGCCGTCGGAGCCATCTGGCTTCACGGCGCCGCCATGGTGACGGCCGGGATCGCCGCCGCCGGTCTCTTCGCCGGCATTCGGTTGGCCACCGATCAGGCCATCGCGCTACAGCATCGCGGCGCCCTGGAGGATGCCATCGGACTGCAGGCCGCTCCGGTGGTGCTGGCGACCATCGCCCTGGAGACGCTGTGCCTCCTGCTCCATGTCGAGCACGCCGAGGCGACCGTGCCCGACGGCGGGTCGCTGCGCCGCATCCATGTGAGGGAGGGGAGGCCGACCGACCACGCCGAGGTGAGTCTCGCCCGGCGGACACTCCTGTTCGCTTCGATCGATCAGGAGGCGCCGCTGTGGGGACGGCGACTCCCTCGTCCCATCAGATTGGAGCTGGTCTCGCGGGGGTTCCGCAACCCGGTCGTGGTGGCGTTGGCGAACGGCAGGGGCCCGGTCGGTTATCTGGCCATCGGCACGAAGCGGGCGCCGGAGCGGCGCCCGTCCCGGACCGACCGACGGACTCTGGAACTGGCCGCCCGCCACCTCGAGCGAGCCTGCCGGGAGACCGCACTCACCTGATCCCGCCCGCTACCGTCGGCTCCATGCCGTGGGGAACTCACCAGTCCGTGCCCGATGCGCGCAACGAGAGCGTGCTCGTCTACGTGAACGGCCGGTTGGTGCCCCGGCATCGGGCGTCGGTCTCGGTGTTCGACAGCGGCTTCCTGGTGGGCGACGGCGTTTGGGAGGGGTTGCGCTTGCACCGGGGCCGGTTCCTGCATGCCGATCGGCACTTCGATCGCTTGTTCGCCACCGCTGCGGCGGTGGGCCTCGACATCGGCAAGACCCGCGAGGAGTTGTTGGAGATTCTGACCGAGACCGCCCGCCGCAACCACATGGAGACCGACGTCCACGTGCGGCTGATGATCACCCGGGGGACCAAGCAGACCCCCTCCCAGGATCCCAGGCTGACGGCCTCCGACCCGACCATCGTGGTGATCGCCGAGTACAAGGTGGCCGACCCGGCGGTCGTGCAGCGGGGCATCAGGCTTCGCACCGCGGCGGTGCGGCAGCCCCCGCCGCAGACGCTCGATCAACGGTGGAACTGCCACTCCAAGATCCACGAGGTGGCCGCCCTCAACCAGGCACTGGCCGCCGGGGCCGACGAGGCACTGATGCTGGACATCAACGGCCACGTCGCCACCTGCAATGCCACCAACTTCTTCATCGTGACGGGTGGCGAGGTGTGGACGTCGACGGGGGAGCACTGCCTCAACGGGATCACCCGGGGCCTGGTGATCGAGGTGGGCCGGGAGGCCGGCATCCGGGTGTTGGAGAAGGACTTCGTGCTCGACGATGTCTACGCCGCCGACGAGGCGTTCGTCACCGGCACCTTTGGGGGCCTGACGCCGGTGATCGAGGTCGATGGACGCCAGATCGGCGACGGCGCCCCCGGCCCGATGACGGCCCGCCTCACCGGCCTCTACCACGCCGCCCTGGAGCAGGAAGCCCGCAGTTGAGCGGGTGCCGCCGGATCAATATGTGGTCGGGCCCCCGCAACGTGTCGACGGCCATGATGTATGCCTGGCGGCAGCGTTCCGACACCACCGTGTGGGACGAACCGATGTACGGCCACTACCTGGCGCACACCGGGGTGGAGCACGCCGTCAAGGAGGAGATCCTCGCCGCGGTGCCCACCGGCCGCGAGGAGATCATCGACCTGATACTGCACCGGCCGTGCCCGACCCCGGTGTGGTTCTACAAGAACATGGCCCATCACCTGGTGGGGTTCGAGATGGCGACCGTCGACGAGTTGGACGGCTTCCTGCTGACCAGAGGCCCTCGTGAGATGCTCCCGTCGTTGGCGATCGGCCTGGGGAGGAAGCCCGAGATGTCCGACACCGGGTTCGATCTGCAGGTGGCGATCCTCGACCGGTGGCTGGCAGCCGGGCGGAAACCGATCGTGGTGGATTCCCGGGCGCTGCTCACCGATCCCCGCCGGGTGCTGACGGCGCTGTGCGAACGGCTCGGCCTGCCTTTCGAGGAGGCGATGCTCTCGTGGCCCGCCGGCCCCAAGCCGGAGGACGGGGTGTGGGCCGCCCACTGGTACGCCTCGGCGCACGCCAGCACCGGGTTCGCCCCCTACCGGCCCAAGGCCGACCCCTTCCCTGCCGATTTGGCGCAGATCTACGCCGAGTGCGCCCCGTTGTACGAACGCCTGCTGGAGCACGCCATCGGGGTGTCACCCGGCAATACCCCGTGAGGGGACCTTCGCCTCTACCGAACCGGTCCGACGAGTGTGCGCTGCCGGTGGACTCGGAGGACGAGTTCGGATCGGCGGAGGCGGCCTCAATCGCCTGCATCTGACCTGGGGTGTTGCGTTGGGGAGTCCGCGGATGGTCCGCCTGTTGGCGACTAGAGGGACCCGACGACCCGGCGGGCGACATTGACGCATCGCCCGGCTCGTTCGACTGCGGTGGAGGCCTTCGAGGGTGAGATGTCGTCGGGCTCGTACTCCGCTGTGGTCTTCAAGGGAAGCAACCGCTGTAGGTCCTTCGCGAGCTCAGATCCGTCATCCCCGGCGCGACCGAGCAGCTTGATGATCTCTCGATGAGCCTGTCCGGCTGCTCTCTCTGCGAGACGGGCACCACAGACCGCGTCCGCGGCGTTGATGCCGGCATGTATCGCGAGACTGGTCGCGGCGATGCTCCTCCCAGCCTCCAGTTCGGCCGTGGCAGCCATGAGGAACTCGGTTGCCTTGGCCAGATACTCACGGGCCTTGCCGGATGCCGGGGCAGTAGGCATGTGCCAAGGGGGAGTAGGCAGCGCCCGGTCGTCGGAGCGAACGACCGATGTCGGGCGATCGCGCAGGTGGTTGGGTGGTGGTCAGGGACGGCGTCGATCCGTCGACCTCCGGTTTTTCAGACCGGCGCTCTGCCAACTGAGCTACCTGACCGCGCGAGACCGGAGTCTCGCTGGCGGGGACGACGGGATTTGAACCCGCGATCTTCGGCTTGACAGGCCGACGTGAACTCCAGGCTTCACCACGCCCCCAGCGCGCCCCCAACGGGATTCGAACCCGTGTTACCGGCTTGAAAGGCCGGCGTCCTGGGCCGCTGGACGATGGGGGCGGGGCCGCACGCAGCATAGACCCGCCCCGGACCATCCATGCCCCGGGGAGCGGAGGGATTATAGGCTGCCGCCGGTCCGGCGAGGCTGGGGACCGGTCGGTGGAGCCGTCGGATGCGGAGCGGTACAAGTACCGCATATGCGCGGGTCGCGTCGGGGGCACCCCTTCCGGCTCAGCCCTTGCGGGCCGACCCACCTTCCCCTGAGGGGAAGGAACTAGATGTCCTCCCGGACCCCACCCTGGGGACGGTACGAATACCGCATGTGCGGCGGGTCGCGCCGGACGCACCCCTTCCGTCTCGGCCCGGCGGACCCTCGATCGGCTCGGCCGATCAGAGTCCGAGGGCGTCGAGGCGGGCGATCAACTCCGCCGTGATGATCCGGCGGCCCTCTTCGTTGGCGTGGATGTGATCGCTGAACTGGGAGGCCTCCAGCAGGTCGGTGAAGTCGAGGACGGCGGTGGCGCCGGCTGCCCGGACGGCAGCTTCCATCTGGGCAACCACCCCTTCCAACTCCTGATGGCCGCCGTCGAATTGGCCGACCCTGAGTTCGGCGACCGGCATGAACACCACGACCACCTGGATCCCCATGCTCCTGAGTTTGGCGACGTTGGCGGCCTGCGCCTCGAGGCGGGAGGCACAGAGCGGGAAGGGTCCCTCCCAGTCGGAACGCGCCAAGGAGGCCGCAAGCTCTTCGTCCGGCACCTCGGTCCAGTTTTCCTTGCCCCCGTACTCGTTGACGTTGGCCCGGTAGTTGTCGGAGGCTGCGAAGTTGACGGGCATGCCGAACATCAGATGCTCCCACGACAATCCCTCGTAGGCCTCCACCGTCGAGAACGCGCCGTTGCGCAGTTCCTGGGACCGGACCCAATCCTCGACATCGCCGCCGCAGGACTCCGGATCCGTGCCGAGCATGCGGACATCCCGCGATTCGGTGCCGTAGATCACCAGGTCGGGGTCGGCGAGTCGGATGACGGTATCCAGCCACAGGACGAGTTCCTCGGGTGTGAGCCTGGGCAGGGCGGCGTTGAACACCCGGCGTCCCTCGGCCTCGGCCAACTGGATCGGATCGAAGCCGTTGACCACCAGCGACGAGCCGACCGTGACGATGTCGAAACCCCCGTCCTGCTGGGCATTCGCCAGATCGCCGTAACGTCCCTGGTGGTTGGAGGAGATCCAGTACTCCGGTGGGCGCTCCACGTCGCCACCGGCCAACAGAGGTTGGTAGAGGCGATCCACCACCCCGATGGCGCGGTTGGCGGTGGCCAGCAGGCTCTCCGCGGTCGGCTCCACTGCGGGGGTGGTGGTGAGGGTGGTGGTGAGGCGGGTGGTGAGGTCGGCGGCGGCGGCCTGGTCGAGGTGGGTGTAGTCGACGAAGTCGTCGTCGGTGTACCCGTAGCGGAGGTCGACCACCGGCACTGCCAGGATCTCTGCGATCGCCAGGATCGCCTCGTGCGCCCGAGCCATATCGAGGGCACCCTCGGGATGCAACGCCACATACCGATCCGGCGCCGGCAACTCCGCCAGCACCACCTCGATGTTCTGATCCCGCAGGGCATCCACCGTTCTCTGCATCGCATCGACATCGTCGGGGTCGATGCGGTAGTTGCGGAGGCGGGCTTCGACTTGGGTGGCGCGGTCGGGGGCGAGGTCGATGGTGAAGTCGAGGCGTTCGCCGTCGGGTCCCAGGATGGCGGCGGCGTCACGGAAGTCGGTTTCGATGGTGTCGGCTTCGGTCCCGA